>JBKQRH010000069.1:0-9965 GCA_052326045.1 Occallatibacter sp.
GAAGCAGCCGCAGGTTCTTCGACTCCCCTGAGTCCGCCGCGGCGGACTCAGGGCCGCTCAGAGGGTGACTGAGTCCAGTGCGCTCCCCTAATGGTTCGACTCGACAAGTCTCCTCTTGAAGCAGCTCACTCCGTACCCGGCTTCGCAGGCCTTCTGGTAGAGCGACAACGCTTTAGCCTTGTCCTTCGGTACGACACTGCCCGGGCCGCCGCCGCTGGCATACAGATCTCCGAGGGTGATGCATTCCTCCGCGTACCCGCCGTCACAGGCCTTCTGGTAGAGCGACAACGCTTTGGCCCAGTTCTGGGGCACGCCCAGATTGTCGGAGTACAAATCCCCGAGCATGCCGCACCCCTCCGCGTCCCCGGCTGTGCAGGCCTTCTGGAAGAGCGGTACGGCCTTCAGGAAGAGCGCCTTGGCCTTGGCATTGTCCTTCAGCACGACCCGGTCGTTGGCATACATGTGCCCAAGGCTGCTGCAGCCGGCCGCGTCCCCGGCATCACAGGCCTTCTGGTAGAGAGAGACGGCCTTCTGGGAGAGCTCGGCGGCCTTAGCGTTGTCTTTCGGCACGCCCCGGCCGCCGTCGGCATACATGTCCCGAAGTTCGATGCAGCCCTCCGCGTTCCCGGCGTCGCAGGCCTTCTGCCAGATTTGCGCAGCCTTGACCCAATCCGTTTGCACGCCCCGGCCGTTGTCGTACACGAACCCGAGGCGCTCGCAGCCCCGTACGTACCCGGCGTCGCAGGCCTTCTGGTAGAGCGGCGCGATCTCGGCGTCGTGCTCACCGCCGCGCAGATACGTGTCCCCGAGGCTGCAGCAGCCGGCCGCATTCCCGGCCACGCAGGCCTTCTGGAGTTCTGCGGACGACTTCTCGGCCAGCGCGCGACTCGCAGTGTCCTTTCCCTGGGCAAGTAGCAGGCTTGGCGAAAGACAAATAAGTCCGAACACCGCGATCATGACACTCCGGCACAGTTTCGTCATCTGCCCACCATTCCATTCAGGCTAACTCTTTTCTCAACGTCCTGGGGCTCGTCACGATTTCCACCCTGGCTTCCCCAGATTGAGTGTACACCGGAGCATTCCAGAGTCCATGCGAAATGACAGCAATGGTAGGATACGAGGCTTTCGCCTGCGCCTCAAGCTTCCGCGCGAAGTGTACCTTCCTCGACTGAGTCACTAGCGCCCTCCTGTTGCATGAGGCTCTGAATGGCATCGCGGAGTTGCGCGGTCAGCGCGTCGGTCTGGCGCGGGGTCATTCCTGTCGTCTCGATCGGCTCGCCCACAGTGAGCGTCAGTTCTCCCGGATAAAAGTGATGGGCATGAATCGGCAGAAGATCGAAGACTCCATTGAGCGCGATGGGCACCAGCGGCACTTGCGCGCGAATGGCCAGGTAGGCAGCGCCGGAGAGGAACGGCCGCAGTTCGCCGGTGGATGTCCGGCCACCCTCGGGGAAGACGAAGATTGGCATGCCGGAGCGCAGAGCCTTGACACCGGCGCCCAGGCTGGAGAGCGTGGCGCGGGGGTTTGCCGTATCGATCGGAATCTGGCCGGAACGATCTAAGTACCATCCTATGAATGCGATAGGCCACAATTCCTTCTTGGCAAGGATGCGGAACTGGAAGGGCAGTCCGGCAAAAATGACCGGTGTATCCATGTAGGAGGTGTGGTTGGAAGCGTAGACGGCGACCGGATGCTTGCGCAGGTTCTCTGCTCCGCGGACGGTAAGCGAGCAGCCAGTGCCCCATACCAGGGTCCGCGCCCAGATCCGCGCGATGCGGTGCTGCGCGCGCCCGCGCTTATCCACGAAGGAGACCAGCAACGAAATCGAACCGCAAACGACCGTAACCACAGCCATGACCGGGACGTGGATCAGGTTGGTGCGCCAGCGGTAGAGCCTAGGCAACGGATTTGGCCGCCGGCTCACGCTTGCACCCCCTTTTCGGCGAGTAGCAGGGTACGCGCCTCGCCGACCAGGTACGCCGATCCGGAAACCACGATCAGGCCGCCTTCCACGCGCTCCTCTGCAAGTTGCAGAGCCTGGCCGACCGATTCGGAGGCGACTGCCGGAGTGCCCGTAGCTCGGGCAGCGGCCAGAAGGTCGTCCAGGGCAGCGGCGCGAGCGGTATGGATGGGCGCTATGATTACCTGCTTGAAGAGCGGAAAAAGAATTTGCGCCATCTCCGCGACCGGCTTGTCGCGCAGGCAACTGAAGATCAGCGTCCGCAGTCTCCAGTCGCCTCCCATAGCGCCGGTCAGGCTGGCGCGCAGGGCCCAGGCTCCGGCGGGATTATGCGCCACGTCGAGAATCCACTCGACGCCGTCTCTCCGGATGCGCTCGAAGCGCGCCGGCCAGCGGGTCTGGCGAATGCCGGCTGCGATGGCGGCCGGTGTGATCGGAAAGCCATGGTTGTCAGCTAACTCCACGGCCGCGGCGATGGCCAATGCCACGTTGCGATGCTGGTGGGCGCCAATCAGCGGGGAATCTACCTCGATGGCGGCGCCGAGAGCCTGGACGAAGTAAGGACCAGCCGTGCCGGCGCTGCTGGGCGGCATATAGGAGACCGCGTTTACTCCGCGCACCTCCAGTTTGGTTGCGATTTCGCCGAGAACCTGGTTGGCTTCGGGGTGCTGCGGCAGGGTAATCATGGTTCCGCGAGAGCGCAGAATGCCGGCCTTTTCCCGCGTAATGGCGGCGATGGTCGTGCCCAGCCACTCGGTGTGATCGAGCGAGATGTCGGTGATAACCGATAGAAGCGGATCGACGATGTTGGTCGCGTCCAGCCGCCCGCCTATGCCGACTTCGAGCACCGCAATGTCGACGCGCGCCTGAGCAAAATACAAAAGCGCCTGCGCGGTGAGAATCTCGAAAAAGCTTGGCATTTGCGGAAGTTTGCCATCGAGCACCAGTTGCTGCGCGGCGTCGTGGACGCGAAAGTAGAGAGCGGCAAAGGCATCGTCGGCGATCTCGACGGGGCCCAGGCGGATGCGCTCATTCACCCGCTCCAGATGCGGCGAGGTGTAGAGGCCGGCGCGCAGGCCGGAGGCGGTGAGGATGGAGGCCAGCGTGGCAGCCGACGAGCCCTTCCCGTTGGTTCCGGCAATCAGCACGGAGGGAAAGCGGAGATGCGGGTCGCCGATGGCTGCCAACAGGATGCGAATCTCTTCGAGCGAGAATTTGCGCCGCGGTTGGCCGGAGCGCGTGTAGAGCTCGGGCGCCATGGCATTCAGTTGATCGATGGCCGCGGCGTAGGACATGGAGAATTCAGTATAGAAGGCGCATGGCAATTGTTGGACGGGGATGGGCGGCGCAGACGGGCTCACGGCCCCAGCAGCAGCTGCAGGGCCTGGCGCGCGTTTTGCAGGCAAACCCGCGCCTCATCCTCGGAAAGCAGACCCTGGTGCACGGCCTTCTTGCCGGCGTCGTTCACCTGGTTGGCGACGCGGGGAAAGTCCGTATCGATGCCTGTGAGCTGCAGATTGTTGTTTACCTCGTGCAGCAGATTGCCCAGGGTGGCAGTGTTGCGGTAGCGGGTGTGGACCAGGCGGGTAAGCGCGGCGGGTAGTCTTTGCTTGATCGCCTCTTCTAGCACCGAACGGCACATCACGGCGCAGGCGGTAAAGAGACCGAAGAAGTAGCAGCGGGTGGCCTCGTCAAGATATCGGTCAGCCTCCTCTGAACTGGGCATGGCAACTACGCACTCGCGCAGGTGAGTCGCCCGCAACACGGCAGGTTCCACCACCTCCAGCAACTCCATGGCGAAGGCCGCGCGCAGCAGGTCGTTCTGCTGGCCATCCAGAGCACACTGAATCTCCTGCCACGCCAGCGTGGAAGCGCCGTTGCTCGCTTTCTGCAGCCGTGTAAGAGAGGTGAGCCGCTGGCGGGCGTGCCGGATAAAGCCTTGTTGCATCTCATGAGCCAGCATCCGCCATCCGGCAATGAAGGCTGCGGGATCCTGCTGGTAGCGCGCCCAAAGTTCGTCGTACACGACGCCGGGCAGCACGTCCCGCAACTGCGCAAAGCGTCCGGTTCTTGCCAGCTCGGAGATTGCCTCGCAAAACTCCCGGCCTGGAGCGCCTTCCGCAGACATCAGCAGGAGTTGCTCTTCCAGATATCCAATGTTGATGGTCATGACTCAAACTTTTCTCTCCAGCCAAGTCTACGAGTCGCAGACTCTCGTTTCTGTTGTCGCAACAGATTTCAGGACCAGCTCAGTGCTGGAATGGGAAGGCTTTCCGCCAATTCTCGCGGTTGGGAATCCGTGTGATCCCCGCTTGTCATGCAGAGGCCAGCGGCCTTACAGATTCTGTAGAAACGCGCGGATGGCGCCGGTGAATTCGGTTGGGGTTTCCATGTGGAGGACATGCCCTCCGTTGAGAGACACGAGGGTGGTGTTCGGACGGCGCTGGGCCATCTGTTCAACCTGCTTGGCCGTCGTGACACGGCTCTCTTGTCCGCGGATCAAGAGTGCAGGGCAATCCGTGGCGAGCCAGTCCTGCCAATGATCGCCGCACAGCAGGCGCTGTGAGGCAACCATCTCTCGCGGTTCGAAGGCGAGCTTCCAGCCGCTCTCTGTCTGGCGAAATGAATCCTCAAGATAGGCGCAAAACGGGCACCGATCTGATTGACTAGATCTTCGCGAGTCGCAAACGTCCCCTCCCAAGGAAGGATGAAGCTGATGTCATCCGATACCACGGCACCAACATCCTCAATGATCAACGCAGAGACACGTGCCGGATGGAGTGCAGCGAACTGATAGGCGTTGACACCGCCGAGGGAGTTGCCGAGAAGGACGGCTCGCTCGAAGCCAAGATGGGCAAAGAGCGCCGCAAGATCACCAAGGTAGTCAGCGCGTGTATAGGTTGGCGCGTGACTGGAAAATCCATGTCCTCGCTGATCCAGTGCGATAACACGCCACCCAGGCGCTAGAGCCGTGGCGAGAGGAACAAAAGTAGCGCCCTCCATCAGGTGCGCGTGGAGCGTCATCAGAACATGGCCATTTCCACCTGAATCGAGGTAGGAGAACGTTAAACTGCCACGCTGAAATTTCTGCCGCTCTACTGTCATTGAGAATCCTCCAGGAACTCCTTTCGATAATACTTGTGGAATCCTGGTACTCTGCAACCCTTCATCTGGAGCGAGCGGGCACCTGCTCTCCACAAAACGCACCCGCTTTGCACAAGCCTACTTTGTCTAGTTGTGCGAGGCGTGAAAAAGAAAGCACTCTATATGCAACTCCGATGCTGAATTTCCAGAACTCCTGAATTCCACAACATCGATTTAGAAAACCAGACAGCCTGTCAAGTTGCTGCCCCATAGCCCTTTTAGATCGATTTCCACTTTTCCTGCCCAAACTACGGATACTACTGTCTTTTCTTTTAGTCTCCTCCTGTTTTATCTACTCTCCGTCGCGTCAAATGGACAACTGCTCAAAGAATACATCTTCATTGTGCATTATCTGTAGGCGAACATCGGCTGAGCGATTCGGCGGAAGTAGTTCCCGGTATCCAGAGAAACAACCCTGTTTTCCACGTCCATTTTTGATGGAAGATGAATACAATCAAGAAGAAGAAAAGACAGCCACTTCCACCTGACCGCAAGGTATTGTAGAGTGTGATCAGTGCGGGAACGTGGTTTCTGGGGCGAGGGTGGGTCTATGCCGAATGTGGAAACAGATGCAGAAAAGCCGGCCGCACAGGAGGCAACGATGGAAATTATCGTAAGCCGCGAGAGCCTGGTGAGGGAGCTTACCGCGACACAAAGCGTGGTGGAGCGCAAGACCACCATCCCCATTCTGTCCAACTTTCTCATTGAGGCGGAGGGAGACCGGTTAAACATCACCGCTACCGACCTCGATCAGGCGATCAGGACCAGCGCCGAGGTAAAGGTAAAGAAGCCAGGCGCCTGCACCATCCCTGCACGCAAGCTGTATGACTACATCAAGCTGCTGCCTGAGGGCGACATCTCGATCAAACTGCTCGAGAACCACTGGGTACAAATCCGGTCGGGGCGCTCGAACACGAAGATGGTGGGCATGGCGCGGGCCAACTATCCGCAGGTACCGGAGTTCCCGGCAGTAGCGGCGACGAGCATCTCGCTATTGGCGTTAAAGACGCTCATCGCGCGCACCATCTTTGCCATCTCGAACGAGGAATCGCGCTATACACTGAACGGCGCCCTGCTGGTGATCAAAGCGGAGTCGCTGGCCATGGTGGCTACCGACGGCCACCGGCTCTCGTTTGTCGAGAAACCGAACGAAATTCTGGAAGGCATCAGCGGCGAGAAGCGTGTGCTCATTCCGCGTAAGGCGCTTTGGGAGCTGCAACAGTTGCTTTCAGCCTCGGACGCCGAAAAGGTAGAGTTTGCCGACGACGAGCATACGCTATTCTTCCGCGTGGGCCATCGGATCCTGAGCACGCGCAAGCTCTCCGGACAGTTCCCGAACTTCGAGGCGGTGATGCCGCGCGACAACACCAAGTTCGCCGTGGTCCGGTCCAGCGAGCTTTCCGCGGCCATCCAGCGCGTGGCTCAATTTGCCGACGAACGCTCAGGCGCCATCCGTCTGCGCCTGGAGAGCAACGAGCTTAAAATCAGCGCCAACTCGACGGAATCCGGCGAGAGCGAAGACACCATCGACACGCCGTATTCGGGCGACCCCATCGTGGTGGGCTTCAACTCGGGCTACATCCTGGATTTCCTGAAGGCCCTGGGCAACGAGGGCGAGGTGCGGCTGGAGTTCAAGGACTCGCAGTCGGCCGGCCAGATGCGCCCCGAGGACCCGGACGCGGAGTACAAGTACCGCTATGTGCTGATGCCGATGCGGATCTGAAAAAGTAGCGAGTCAGGGAGACAGCAACGGCCCGGCAGCAACGCCGGGCCGTCGTGTTCTTACTACACAATCAAAGAGGCTGGTCAACGCTGCGGTCAAAACCAGCGAACAGCTTTCAGGCAACCGCCGGGGCCTTCAGGAAATCCAGCGCGCGAATCAGATACGCCTTTAATTCCCGCCGGGGAACCACTGCGTCCAGGAAGCCCTTTTCCAGCAGAAACTCGGAGCGCTGGAAGCCATCGGGGAGTTTTTGACGGATGGTCTGCTCGATGACGCGGGGTCCGGCGAAACCGATGAGGGCGCGGGGCTCGGCGATATTCAGGTCGCCCAGCATGGCGAAGCTGGCGGTGACGCCGCCGGTGGTGGGATCGGTGAGCACGCAGATGTAGGGCACCTTGGCGTCGTCCAACTGGGCCAGCGCAGTGGAGATCTTGGCCATCTGCATCAAGCTGACCACGCCTTCCATCATGCGCGCGCCGCCGGAGGCCGCGACGATGATGAGCGGCTTGCGGTCCAGCCGCGCGCGGTCCACGGCGCGAGCGATGGTCTCGCCCACCACAGCGCCCATGGAGCCGCCGATGAAGCTATATTCCATGGCGCTCAGGACGACCGGGTGGAGACCAAGCTGGCCCACTGCGTTGAGGATGGCGTCGTCGAGCCCGGTAGCCTCCTGCGCGGCGCGCAGCCGCGTCTTGTAGGGTTTCACGTCGGTGAAGTTGAGCGGGTCAGTGGAGCGCAGGCCGGTGTCCACCAGTTCGTAACCGGGTTCCAGCAGCAGGCCGATGCGCTGGCGGGCGCCGATCTTGAAATGGTGCTGGCACTTGGGGCAGACGTTCAGATTGGCCTCGAGATCCGGCTTAAAAATGGGCTGGCGGCAGCCCGGGCATTTGATCCACAGGCCCTCGGTGCGAACCGTTTTTTCAGCCGCATCCGCTGCGCTACCGGGACCGGAACCGTCCGCCGCGGCGGAGTACTCGTCGTTTTCACGCTTGAACCAGGACATTCAAACTCTTTCTGAAATCGGGGGCGGGTTCAGCGATTCGTTCAAAGTGACGGGGAAGGATTCGCGCCCCAGGTAGTCGTCGTATTTAATATTCTATGCCGCGCTGGGCCAGGATGCCTTTCTGGTAGGCATGTTTTACCTCGCGCATTTCGGTAACGGTATCGGCCAGCTCCAGCAGCAGCGGGTGCGCGTTGCGGCCGGTCAGGATCACATGCACCATCTCCGGGCGCCCGCGCAGAGCCTCGGCTACCACTGCGGGGTCCAGCATTCCGTAGCTGATGGCGTAGTTGATCTCGTCCAGGATCACCATATCCCACTCACCGGAGTAAATGGCCTGGCGCGCTTCAGCCCAGGCGGCTTCCACCAGGCGTATGTCCTCGGGGTCGGTCTGGGCGCCGCCCACCTTCACAAAGCCGCGGCCCATCTGCTTGAGGACGAAGTTCGAACCGAAGGCCTGGACAGCATCCAGTTCGCCGTAATGCCATGAGCCCTTGAGGAACTGAAGCATGAGCACCTTCATGCCGTTGCCTACGGCGCGCAGGGCCGTGCCCATGGCAGCGGTGGTCTTGCCCTTGCCGGGGCCGGTGTTGATCAGGATCAGTCCTCGCCGGGAGTCGGTCATAGTCAGTTCGTAGTCGTCAGTTCTCAGTTGCAGTGGTCCGCTTCCGCGTCGTGCAGGAACAGGTTGATGGAGTGCGAAAGACGAAAAGCATTGCCTGGACGGCCAGTCCGTCAGTGGCCTGCGTGATAGGGGTGGCCAGTCAGAATTGTAAATGCCCGGTAGAGCTGTTCGGCCACCACCAGCCGGGCCAGCGCATGAGCCACTGTCATGGGTCCAAGCGAGAGCAGCAGTTGGGCACGCTCGCGAGCGGCCTCGGACCACCCGCTGGCCGGGCCGATGGCGAAGACGATGTGCTGGGTTCCCTCGTCGCGGCGCGCGCCCAGCCAACCGGCGAAGTCTTCGGAGGTCATTTGCCGGCCGCGGCTATCGAGCAGCACAGCGACGGCGGCCGTGCGGCCCTGCTGCCGGGCCAACCACTCGAGCATTGCTTCCTCCGTGCGGAATGCCTGGGATTGGCAGCGCGCAAACGCCGAACAGCGGTCGAGGTAGATTTGAGTGAGAGCGTCGAATCCGTCTTTAGAGCCGGGCCGGGCGCCGATATGGGCCAGCGTGAGGTGCATGGAGAGGAGGATACGCGAAGCCGGCGAAATCCGGTAGCTCAGAATCTCTCTATAGCATTTCAGAGAAGCTGTGTCGCAAGGGGAATCGAGGACTCCTGTTATTCTTGATGGGTGATTCAGCGCTCGCAAGCCGGAGGATTTTTGGGCCTGGCCCTGCTCCTGCCTGTGGCCCTGTTATTGTTCTCGTCTACGACCGCCTGCCACAAGGAAGAGCAGGCGGTGGTCGGCGTGGCCCAGAACGCGGTCAACGCCGAGCACAAGGCCCAGGCCGCCGCTACTCAGATCGACCGGCAGCGCGCCGCCCTAGCCGCCATTCCGCTGCCCACCAAGAGCATGTATGTGGATGTACACGAGCCCGGCGCGTGGGCCAATCCCTTTCTCTCCGTCGGCGCCGACACCCTCAACCTGCGCGTCACCATGACCGACGCCAACCCCAGCGCCCTGGGACAGGGAACCATGCTGCGCCCAGAGGGCGCCCGCCGTCAGGAGATTCAGTTGCGCCCCGGCGACCTGGCTGAAGCTCTGATCGCGCTGCCCCCCGGCGCTTGGCGCTATGGCCGCGTCATCGCCGTGGCCGAGTCGCCGCAAGCCGGCAAGAAGGACCGCCCCAAGGTCCGCCGCAACGTCGAAGCCGCCATCCAGCAACTCAACGACCTCGGCATCGTCGTCGAAGAGTGGCCCACGCGGTAATTCCGCTACTTCGCTAACTCCGCAAACGCGCTACTATTCCCTCGTGAGCACTTCGCCTGTTTCCGTCCTGATGAACCAGCCGCCGCTGGAGCATGAGCGCTTCGCCGCCCACCGCGAGCTGGAAACCCTGCTCAAAAAGAGCCTGCGCGGCGATGTGCGCTTCGACCTCGGCTCACGCGCCCTCTACGCTGCCGACTCCTCGAACTACCGCCAGCTTCCCGTGGGCGTCGTGCTGCCCCGCGACGCCGCCGACGTGGAGGCC
>JBKQRH010000070.1:0-23791 GCA_052326045.1 Occallatibacter sp.
GGTTCCACTTTTCCGATGGGGTCGGGAACGTACTGGGCGTGTGGTCGAAGTGAAAGACAGTGATCAGTGAACAGTGGTCAGTTCTCCCAGGTCTCTCCGCCGCGGCGGACGAACCTGGGGCGCCCACGTTTGCGGGTTAAATCAAACGACCACACCCGGAATGGATTGAATCAGACGGCCGGAGTGGCGCGGGATTCCAGTTCGGCCAAGCGCCTGGCGAGCAGGGTTTCCAGCTTGACCAGCGCGGCCGAAAAGCCTTCAATGCCTTCCTTCAGCTTGTCGGTGGCCATGCGGTCGGCAGCGTGCATCGAGTCAAACACCGCCTTGTCCACGGCGATCTTTTCGATGGAGAGCGCCTTGGCGGCCTCGGGCGAGAGCTTGCGCGGCAGATCGCCCACGGCAGCCTCTAACTCGGCCAGCAGTTGCGGAGAGATGGTGAGCAGGTCGCAGCCGGCCAGTTCCTTGATCTCGCCGATGTTGCGGAAGCTGGCGCCCATGACCTGCGTCTTATAGCCGAATTTCTTGTAGTAGTTATAGACATGGGTCACGGAGATAACTCCGGGGTCTTCGGCGCCGTGGAAATCCTTGCCGGTGTCCTTCTTGTACCAGTCGAGGATGCGGCCGACGAAGGGCGAGACGAGCGTGACGCCGGCTTCGGCCGCGGCGATGGCCTGGTGCAAGCCGAAGAGCAGCGTCAGGTTGCAGTGGATGCCCTCGCGCTCCAGCACTTCGGCGGCGCGAATGCCCTCCCAGGTGGAGGCGATCTTGACCAGCACGCGCTGGCGGCCGATGCCCTCGGCGTCGTACTGCGCGATGATGGAGCGGGCCTGCGCGATGGTGGCCTGGGTGTCATAGGAGAGGCGGGCGTCGACTTCGGTCGAGACGCGGCCGGGAACGATGGCCAGTATCTTTTTGCCGAAGGCGATGGCCAGCCGCTGGAAGGCGAGATTGGCGATAGCCGCATCGGTCGCGCCGTTCCCAAGTTCCTTGCGGGCTGCGAGCAGCACTTCGTCCACGATGGGCTGGTACTGGGGCATCTGCGCGGCGGCGGTGATCAGCGAAGGGTTGGTGGTCGAGTCCTGGGGGCGAAACTTCCCAATCGCCTCGATGTCGCCGGTGTCGGCCACGACCACGGTGTACTGGCGCAACTGGTCAAGTAGATTCTGCGGCATGATTCCTCCTGGGGATGGGAGCTTCGAGCGTGTTCAACTCCAGTGTACCGCTGCCGGCATTCATCGTTGTTTTGAAGCGCATAAAATCTACTGTAATATCGCGGGGTTATGCAGGAATGCTATATTGCTGTGCAGCCGGAAAAGCTGATTGAAGTTCAGGCTCAAATCCACTTGCCTTTGAATTTTCAGCATCGATTCACCTGGAAGGAGAAGTCGTGAAGCGTCCGTTTGGAGTGAGTTTTTCAGCTGTTCTTCTCATACTTGGGTCGCTGTTTCAGTTGCTGATGGCCCTTTGCATGGCGTTCAGTGGAGCTATTTCACATAAACATATGGTCGCCGGCGGAGTTGCGGGCGCGACGGCTGTCGCGCCGCTGCCTGACTGGATGCCTGTTTTCATGTACGCGCTCTGCGTCTTCTTCATTGCACTGGCGGCATGGGGAATCGTGACCGCGGTAGGACTCTTCCGGCTGCGCCGCTGGGCGCGGTACTCCATGCTGGTGATTGGCGGTCTAGTGGCGCTTTTCAGTTTGGTTATACTCCTGGTCACATTGCTCATGATGCTGGTTCCCTTGCCTGTACCAGCCAACCTGGATGCATCCCAGGCCCACACCGCGCAGGCGATGACCAAGGTCATCTTTGGAGTGATGGCTTTCGTTCACGGAATCATCTGCGCCGTGGGCGTTTCCTGGCTGGTTTACTTCAATCGGCAAAAGGTGCGCGATGCATTTACCGGAAAGCCCGGCACAGTCGTGGAGAGCCGCCGCCCAATCCTGATCTCCGTGATTGCCGTGCTGAACATGATTGGAGCTGGCTTCTGCCCGATGTTTGTGTTTATCCCCCTACCGGCGTTTATTTTCGGGTGGCTTCTTGATGGCTGGGGGAAAGTTGCGCTTTATTTCGTCTTTGCAGCCCTGACGGCGTCGGTGGGCGTCGGTCTATGGCAATTGAAGGAGTGGGGACGGCTGCTTGCTCTGGGCATGCAGGCCTTCGGGCTGGTAAACACCGCTGTTTATATCCTGCGTCCCGCGCTAATGTTGCGCTACAGCGCTGAGATTCAGCAGAGAATGACTCCCATGCAACCGCAAATGCCGGAACGGTTTCAGACCATGATCTACAGCGCATCGTTCGGCTTCGGGGTTTTGCTTTGCATCGCAATTGCCGCGATCCTGATCTACTACCGCAAGGCTTTTCAACGCCCAATCGAGCTATCGCAGAATGAATCCGTTTCACCTTTGTAGCTGGAAGCAATGGATGCGGTTCAGGCTTGTGTTTCTTCCGGCTGGAAGGTGTTGGCCAGGACGCCGAGGCCGGGTATGGAGACTTCCACTCGATCCCCAGCCTTGAGCGGGCCTATGCCGGATGGGGTTCCGGTGAGGATGAGGTCGCCGGGCTCGAGGGTCATGATGGACGTGATGTGGGCGAGCAGGGCGGGAATGGGAAAGATGAAGTCGAGGGTTGAGCCGCGCTGGCGGAGCTCGCCGTTGACGCGGGTTTCGATGGTCAGGCCGGCTTCGAGGTCCAGTTCATCGCTCACCAGAGGGCCGGCGGGGCAGAAGGTATCGAAGCCCTTGGCGCGGGTCCACTGGTCGTCCCTGGCCTGCAGATCGCGGGCAGTCACATCGTTGGCCAGGGTGTAGCCGCGGATGGCGGAGCGCCAGGCTTCTTCTTTCAGATTGCGGACGCGGCGGGCGATAACCAGCGCCAGCTCGCCCTCGTAGTCCACGCGGGCGGAGGCGGCGGGCATGCGGACGACCCCGCCTGGGGCCAGCAGCGAGGACGGCGGCTTGAGGAAGAGCAGGGGTTCGGAGGGAAGCTCGCTGCCCATCTCTTTGACGTGCTCGCGATAGTTGCGGCCGACGCAGACGATCTTGGAGGGCGTGACGGGCGGGAGCAGCTCGGCGGCGGAAAGCGGCATCGGCTCGAAGCTGAAGGCACCAGGATCGAAGGACGGGGACGTAGCCCGGCCGTGGGTGAGGCGGAAGACGAGGTCTTCTTCGGGCGCACGGGCCAGGTCTACGATGTAGGGTTCGCCGTCGCGGTCCTCGACCACGCCGTAGTGAGCCTGGTTATCGAGCAGAAAGCGGCAATATTTCATGGGGAAATCTCTCCTTGCGCTGCGAAGCCGGCTTACGGTTTGGGCACGGACTCTTCGGCCTCGGCGGAGCGGGCGCTCTCATGCCCGCCCCGATCGATGGCGCTGACGGCGTAGCGGTAGGTGTGGCCGGGCTGGAGCTGAGTGTCGTGGAAGGCCGGGGCGACGAGCGGTTCGGCGGGCGAGATGCGCTGCCAGACTTTATTTGCCCCGCCGGGTTCAAGGCGATAGACGGCGTAACCGGCGAGGTCGGCCTCGGTGTTTGGCTGCCAACTGAGGTCGATTGCGGCCTCCGTTGCGGTGTCTGCCGCAGTGGCTACGGCGGCCAGGCCGGTAGGCGCCTGGGGCGGAAAGATGTCCAGAGCCTCGACGCGCACAGGGGCGGAAAGCTCGCCGTCCAGTTCCAGGGTCTTGCCGTCCACCGTGACGCGGGCGACGCGCTGGGCGCGATACTCATAGACCTGGCCGAAGCGGATGTCCTTGTCGAGGGCCCGGTCCAGGGCGCGATCAGGGGCTGGCCCGGATTGATCGGCTTGTGCGCCGGAGTCTACCAGCAGGCTTTGCTCGATTGGCTCAGGCGGCGGAGCAAGGATGCCTTGCGGGGGCTTGGGGTTGGCGGCGGAGGCGGCGTTGGGTAGGGGCGTCAACAGCTTGCGATGCAGACGAATGGCAGCCTTTTCGCTGTCCGGCGTCCAGCGCAGGAGTACGCCATCTTTGCGCACCTGGGCAGCCAGACCGGCGACCGCAGCGGGCGCCTCGCCAGCCAGCACCACAGCGGCGTTCGACAACCCCGCCGAGCGGCCATTGTGATTCTTCAGTTCGACGAAGTAGGCGAGCGGACGGGGCACACCCGAGGCCAGGGCAGGCGGCAGCGTTTCTGTGAAGGCGCCCGAGGAACGCGGAGCCAGCAGCAAGTCGCCGGCCGCGGGCGCGCAGGTCCCCGGGTCTTCCTTTCGGCATACGCGCACGGGGATGTTGCCCTTCAGCAGCAGCTTATCGGTGTTCTTTTTGGGCATGGTCCAGGTGAGCGAGACCTGGTTACCGGTGCGGGTTGCGGCCAGGTCCGTCACCGGGTCAGGCAAGTTGAGCGAGGGCGGCAGCGGCGCACCGGGCACGCCGCAACCCGTTGCGAAGAGGGCCGCAGCGGCCAGGGCGGCCCATCCCAATCTGGACGCAGCTTTCATTGCCCTACCAGTCTACTGGAGCGGCGCGGGCGCACTCAAAACAGGAGGCACAGGTCACGGTCTGACGCGAAATGGAGAGCTTCGGATTCCCGGATTCAAGCTCGCCTGGCGCCGCGCTCAATTCCCAAAAGCGTGTGTAACGGACTCCTACAACTTGCTGAGGCGGGCGCAGGCGTCGTCGAGTTCGGGGTCTTTCTTGGCGAAGCAGAAGCGTAACAAGTTTTCACCGCGGCCGGGGCGGAAGAAGGCGGAGCCGGCGACGGAGGCTACGCCGGTGGCGGCTAGCAGGCGACGGGCTTTTTCCGCGGAGGTTTTGCCGGGGAGGCGTGTGGCTTCGGCGAGAACGTAGTATGCGCCGGCAGGGATGGTGGGCTCAAGGCCGGCGGCGGTGAGAGCGGATAGGATGCGCGCGCGCTTGGATTGGTGATCGGCGGCTAACTGCGTGTAGAAGCTGGGCGGGAGTTGCTCAAGGCCGGCGGCGGCGCCGTGCTGGAAGGCGGAGGGCGCGCAGACATACGTGATGTCGTGGAAGTAAGACATGGCGGCTATCCACTTTTCTCTTGCGGTTGCGTAGCCGAGACGTCAGCCGGTGACGCTGAATGTTTTGGAGAAGCCGGAAAGGACGATAGTGCGCTCCTTCATGCCGGGCAGCGTGGCGGGCGCGACGTGGCGGGCGCCGTCGTAGACGAAGTACTCGTAGATTTCGTCGGTGATGAGGAAGAGGCCGTGCTCCAGGACGACGGCAGCAATGGATTCGAGTTCGGGGAGGGCGAAAACTTTGCCGCTGGGGTTGGCGGGGGTGTTGAGGACGATGGCTCGGGTGCGAGGGGTAATGGAGGCTTTCAGAGCATCGATGTCGAGGGCGTAGTCCGGCTCTGCCAGAGAGACGAGGACGGGGTTGACGCGCAGGGAGTTGAGGGTGGCGACGTGGTAGCCGTAGAAAGGCTCGAAGAGGAGGACATCCTCGCCTGGGTTGAGCAGGGCCATGCAGGCGGCGTGGAATCCGCCGGTGGCGCCGGAGGAGACGAGGACTTCGGACTCGGGGTCGTAGCGGAGGCCGTAGTCGCGCTGCTGCTTGACGGCGATGGCGTTGCGGAGGCGGGCGATGCCGTCGAGGCGGGTGTAGATATTGTGGCCGTCGTGAATGGCCTGGATGGCGGCTTCCTGGACAGGAGCGGGGACGGGAGTGTCGCAGATGCCCTGGGCGAGGTTGATGCCGCCGATGGCGTCGCAAGCGAGGCTCATGGCGCGGATTTCAGACTGAACGGCGGCGGGGGCGAGATGGCTGAGGGCGAGGCGGGAAGCGGCTGGTACATGGGGCATTGGGGAGAAACCTCAACAGCGATATTAAACGCAGCGATCAATCTGCAGCAGGTGAGCCATGTGGCACGTGTGCTATCGGAGGGCTAGTGAGTTATGTCCAGACCCTCCTGCTCATCGGCCACCACCGGCTCAGTCCCGCACATGGCCGGCTTGTATCTCACGTCCTTCCACACCTTCCGGATTCGATCCGCCGCTTCTGCCGAATTCTGACTGATGACCTGGATCGCGCCGATAGATCCATCCGTCAGAATCGTGACCTGAAACTTCACGTGCACATCTCCAGAGAAGACTCCGAGACTTGCGATGTCAGGTTTCTGGATCATAACCGGCGCGGTCATGACCTCGCAGTACCTTCGCTCCGTTGCGCGCGGCGGCGGTATCAGCAGATTCGCATCGGGCGCCTGTTCTTCGAGCTTCGTGACATTCACCGTCACCGCGGGGCCTTTGCCGATTCGCAACTCCAGATGCTGGGGGAACTGCATCTCTTCTATCCCGGTGTAGCTGGAGAATTCCGCGTTCCCGCCTTCGATGCCGTATGCCCACGGATTGAAGCTCACAATCTCGTGCGTCGCGGAATCAGCGCACATCTCATAGGGTCCATTCGATCCGGTCGATTCCAGGTGGATGCACGTCAGCACCACTCCGTTCCTGTTGCGCGTCCTCTCGCTCCTCGCGGCAATGTGAGTATCCTGTTTCGCAAATTGCAGGAGTTCAACCACCTGCGTGGCTCGCAGCGGGGCAAAGCCCACGTTTCGCTGTGCGTACTCCCATTCGCCCGCGCGCACAATGGTCTCCTTGTAAGGGCCGAATTCCAACTCGCGCCGCCAGTGGTTCTTCGACTGCCAATGGATCGTCAGGCGTCCCTGCACCGGCACTGCAAGCTGCACAGTCAAATCGGCTTCAAGCAGAAACGGTCGCGGCGCGTGATTGAAGATGTCCGATTGTTCCTGCGCTGCCGCCAGAAGCATGGCCGGAGTTTGGTCTTCCTGACTCCATGCAAGAAGTGACCCCGCGGCGAAAACCGTCACAAACAGAAGTGCGTTTTTCATCGCGCTCCCTCCTGGGTAGAAGTTTACATGCGGCTTCCGGCTTCTCAAGGTCCTTGCTCGTCTAGTGACCGCACCCCAACCGCGCCAGCAGGCTCTACCCTCGCCATCGTAAAATCGGATTTTATGCATGAGCTTTCAATCATTGCGAGCATTGTGGATACGGTGACGGAGACTCTGGCGGCTTTGCCGGATACGTCCAAGGGCGCGCGCGTGGTGGAGGTGCGGCTGCGCGTGGGGGTGTTGGCGTCGGTGGTTGAGGACAGCTTGCAGTTTTGTTACGGGATTGCGACGGAGGGGACGGCGCTGGAGGGGTCGAAACTGGTGGTGAATGTGCTGCCGGTGGTGATGCACTGCGAGAAGTGCGATGAGGATGTGGAGATTGAAGGCGTGCAGAGCTTCCGCTGTCCCAAGTGCGGCGAGCCGTGCAGCGATCTGCGGCAGGGGCGGGAGCTGGAGATTGAGGCGATTGAGATAGACGAGATGGATGAAGTTGAGGAGAAGATATGACAACCAGGATTGTGGAGCTGCGGCGGGGGATTCTGAAAAAGAATGACGAGCTGGCGGCGGGGCTTCGGGCGAGCTACGCGGCGGCGGGCGTGCTGGTGCTGAACCTGGTTTCGAGCCCTGGGACGGGGAAGACGGCGCTTCTGGAGCTGACGCTGAAGGAGTTGCGGGCGCGCGGGGCGCGGGTGGCCGCGCTGGTGGGCGATCTGGAGACGGACAACGACGCGCGGCGGCTGGCCTCGAGCGGGGCGCCGGTGAGGCAGATCAACACCCATGGAATATGCCACCTGGACGCGGAGATGATCGGCAGGCACCTGGACGGTTGGGAGGGCGTGGCGCTGGGCGGGCTGGACTATCTGTTTATCGAGAATGTGGGCAACCTGGTTTGCCCGTCGAGCTACGATCTGGGCGAGGCGATACGGGTGGTCCTGCTTTCGGTGACCGAGGGCGAGGACAAGCCGCTGAAGTATCCCACCATGTTCAACTCGGCCGACGCGGCGGTGATTACCAAGATGGACCTGGCGGTGCCTTGCGGTTTCGACCGGTGGGCGGCGCTTAAGAATATCAACGAGATCCGGTCGGGGATACGGATTTTTGAGACTTCAGTAAAGAGCGGGGTGGGGCTGGAGGAGTGGCTGGGGTATCTGGCGGAGGAGCGGAAGAGGAGAGCAGCTGAAAGCGGGGCGTAAATGGGTGCGCCACTGGCTATAAAGAGCTACAAGAACTTTGCAAAACGCAAATTTATCCTTGACTACTTTGCATTTTGCAAAGTATATTAGAGATGCACCAAGGCTGTCACGGCTGAAGTTCTTGGAAGGCCCTCATGCACGTTGTCACACGCAAGCACCTGGTTGAAGCCGAAGAACAGTATCCGGAGGTAGCCAGGGAGATTGGGGCCTGGTACAGGATCGTGACCCAGGCGCGGTGGCGGAATTTCGTTGAAGTGCGGCAGATCTTCAAGGATGCCGATGATGTGGATGGATACGTGATCTTCAACATTCGGCAGAACCGCTACCGGCTGGTCACAATCATCCACTATGCGCGCGAGAAGGAAGGCCGTGTCACACAGGGCCACATCTACATCCGGGCCTTTCTGACGCACCGGCAGTACGACAATCGGGCAAATTGGGAGAAGGGGTTCAAACGATGAGCACAACGCTTGCCAATCCAACCGAGATGATCCGGCGGGGAGCGCCCCGGCTGATTCACTCGGACGAAGAACTTGCCGAGTATACCGATGCTCTCTTCGCCTTGACGTCAAAGGCCGATCCAACTCCTGACGAGGAAGAAGCCATCGAGTTGATGACCCTGCTGATCGAACGCTATGAGCAAGAGCGCTACCCGCTGCCGGAGGCCGAGCCTGCCGACGTGCTGCGCTTTCTGCTGGAGCGGAATGGACTCTCGCAGCGCGACATCGCCCCGGAGTTGGGCAGCGAAAGCACTGTCTCGCTGGTTCTCAGCGGCAAGCGGCAGTTGAACCGCGACCACATTGCGCGGCTCAGCCGACGGTTTCATGTATCGCCTGCGGTTTTCTTTGGAGTATCGTCGCCGCATTGAGGGGCTTCTCAGGAGCGGGACTGGATTTGGAGTGATCCAAATCACACTATACGCAGACGCGAAGACAGCATAATGTAGTAGCCATGTGTCTAGCGATTCCGGGAAAAGTGGAAGAGATTACCGACGAGGGCGGGCTTCGGATGGGACGGGTGAACTTTGGCGGGGTGGTCAAGCGGGTTTGCCTGGACTACGTGCCGGAGATCGAGGTGGGCGACTATACCATTGTGCACGTGGGGTTTGCGCTCTCGAAGATCGACGAGGAGACGGCCAAACAGACGCTAGAGGACTTCCGCGCGATGGGCGTGCTGGACGCGGAGCTGGGCAGCGAGGAAGAGGCGTTTGCGCGGGCTGCGGCGGCTCCACAGTCGGCTTGCCCGGATGGAAGCTGTTCGAGCGAGTCAGTGAGCCAGCGAGCCGGCAAGTCAGATTGAGACTGGTTGAGGTTCGTGGTTTCCCAGGTCTCAGAAGCGAGACCTGGGGCACCCAAGATCAAATAGGTGATTGGTTTCCCACCCTAGCCGCAAAAAAAGAACGCGGCGAGGGTGGGGCACCCGGAGTTTGTGGATTGGAAAGCTGAGGAGAAGCAGGTCCTTCGACTGCGCTCGCCGCGGCGACCATCGCTCAGGATGACAGCGATTATTAAGTTCGATAGAGAGAGAAGCATTATCAGGAGTAGCAGCGGCAAATGAAGTACCTGACCGAGTTCCGGAATGGCGAGATTGCGCAGCGGATGGCGCTGGAGATAGCCGCCATTACTACGCGGCCGTGGAAGATCATGGAGGTCTGCGGGGGACAGACGCACTCCATCATCCGCAACGGGATCGACCAAATGCTACCGGTGGGGATCGAGATGATTCATGGGCCGGGATGCCCGGTGTGCGTGACGCCGCTGGAGCTGATCGACAAGGCGCTCAAGATTGCGACGCAGCCGGGGGTGATCTTCTGCTCCTTCGGCGACATGCTGCGGGTTCCGGGGACCGAGGGCGATCTGTTCCAGGTGAAGGGCGCGGGCGGGGATGTGCGGTTGGTCTACTCGCCGCTGGATGCGGTGGAACTAGCGGTGAAGAATCCGGACAAGCAGGTGGTCTTCTTCGGAGTGGGCTTCGAGACCACGGCTCCGGCCAATGCGATGAGCGTGCATCTGGCCAAGCGGCGGGGGTTGAAGAACTTTTCGCTGCTGGTTTCGCACGTGCTGGTGCCCCCGGCGATTGAGGCGATCATGGGCTCGCCCGGAAATCAGGTGCAGGGCTTTCTGCTGGCGGGGCATGTGTGCAGCGTGATGGGTTACTGGGAGTATCCGCCGCTGGCCGAGAAGTACAAGGTTCCGATGGTGGTGACGGGCTTTGAGCCGCTGGATTTGCTGGACGGGATTCGGCGGGCGGTGAAGCAACTGGAGGCCGGGCGGCACGAGGTGGAGAACGCTTACGAGCGGGTGGTCACCTTCGAGGGCAACCGGGCCGCGCAGAAGCTGCTGGCCGAGGTCTTCGAGGTGACGGACCGGGCCTGGCGGGGGATTGGAGTGATCCCGAAGAGCGGCTGGCGGCTGAGCGCGGCGTATCGCGAGTTTGACGCCGAGGAGCGGTTTCAGATTACGGGGATTCATACCCAGGAGTCGGCGCTGTGCCGGGCCGGGGAGGTGCTGCGCGGGGCGATCAAGCCGGCGGAGTGCGCAGCCTTCGGCAAGGAATGCACGCCAAGGCATCCGCTGGGGGCGACGATGGTCTCCAGCGAGGGGGCTTGCGCGGCGTACTACAACTACGGGCGATTCCTGTCGGCGGAAGAGCTGGCCGGGGCGGGGTCAACATTGTCCAAACGCTAAGTTGTTTTGGAGAACGCACAATGAGAGTTCTGAGCTGCATTGTTCTGGCAACTGCTCTGCTGACCACACTCACGGGTTGCCGGAAGGCCGAATTGCCTGATTTTGTGACCGCAGAAGAGAAGAATATCATGGAGACAAACCTAGGCTTCCCTACAGAAGGTAAAGGAGGCATCGGTGTCATCTACGACCCTCTTTATGTCACTACAAGTACCAAGAGGAACGAAATTCAGTGGGGCTCCGGAGAAAACTCGAAAAAATGGATAGGTCGAAAAGCATCGAAGCCGGAAGTCGTAGTTTTCTTCGAGGGCAAGGTGTGGCCGCCTCAATCCCTGCCACATGGATTTGATAAGAGCAAGTCTGTTGTTTTTTCCTTCGAAGAGAAGAAAATTTGTTTTTATGACTATGTTCATCGCCAGGGAGGGTATTACGAGAGACATCCTCCGGAGGAATGGCACGCTAATTAGGTTCCAATGCAAACACCGGCATTCCCTCAGGGGCTAAAGCCTACGTCATTTTGTAGCATTTACGGCACGACTGAAGTCGTGCCCTTTCAAAGCAGAATTGATGGGGATTTGAATGGATGAGGATTTGAATGGGTGAGGATTTGAAGAACGACACGCCGGATTTTGCGGGTTGGAGTTGCCCTCTGCCGCTGGCGGACTACCCGACGATTGTGATGGGCCACGGCGGGGGCGGCAAGCTGGGCAACGAGCTGGTGGAGCATTTGTTTCTGCCGGCCTTCCGCAACCCGGCTCTGGAAAATCTGGGCGACGCGGCGGTGCTTGAGTTGGCTGGCGGCAAATTGGCCATGAGCACCGATTCCTATGTCGTTCAGCCGTTGTTTTTTCCGGGCGGATCGATCGGCGAGCTGGCAGTGAACGGGACGGTGAACGATCTGGCCGTTTCAGGGGCCGTGCCGAAGTTCCTGAGCGCGAGCTTCATTCTGGAAGAGGGATTTCCGCTGGCGCAACTGGCGGCGATTGTGGAGGCGATGGCCAAAGCCGCGGCGACTGCGGGCGTGCAGATCGTGACTGGCGATACGAAGGTGGTGGAGCGGGGGCACGGGGACGGCTGCTACATCACTACGGCGGGGATCGGGGTGCTGCGCGAGGGGATCGAGGTGGGTCCCAACCGGGCGCGGGCGGGGGACGCGATTCTGGTATCGGGGACCATCGGCGACCACGGCATGGCGATTATGAGCGTGAGGGAGGGACTGGAGTTCGAGAGCCAGATTCGGTCGGACTGCGCGGCGCTGAACGGAATGATCGCCGAGGTGCTGGATGCGGCCGGGGCGGATGTTCACGCGATGCGGGACCCAACGCGCGGGGGGCTGGCTTCGACGCTGAATGAGATTGCGCAGGCTTCGGGCGTGGGGATGGCGATCGACGAGGCGCGATTGCCGGTGCGGGTGGAGGTGCAGTCGGCCTGCGAACTGCTCGGGCTGGACCCGGTGTACGTGGCCAACGAGGGCAAGGCAGTGTTTTTTGTGGCGGCGGAGGCGGCGGAAAAGGTGCTGGCCGTGCTGCGGGCGCATCCGCTGGGGCGGGAGGCGGTGCGGATCGGGCGAGTGACGGCGGAGCACCCGCGGATGCTGGTGGCGCGGACGGCGATGGGCGCAAACAGGGTGATTCCGACACAGATTGGGGAACAGTTGCCAAGGATTTGCTGAGGGCGGCGCTTTTAGATTTATCGTTTCCCAAGTCTCAAGGGCGATAGCTGAGGCACCCGGCGAAGATCCATTATGAGCGACAAAGTCGGCACCGGGACAGAACCACGACTTCAACTGGAAAGATTCTTTCGCTCCAATTTGTTACCCCAGTTGGTTGCGTTTTTGCGGGGTATACCGGCTGTCGCTCCGTTGATTCATGACATCATTCAGATTCGTATCGTAATCGATGCAAACAAGGTCCAGAGTGAATTGCGGTGGCGCCTGCGCCGCCGCAAGAAGCCGTCGGCGCATACTAGTCTTCATGAAGCACTTGTTTCGGGAGTTCTAGTCGCGTATGCACCGGAATTTCTTGAATCAGAAATCAAGGAACACGAGGAGGAGATTGCAGCCGAAACTGCATCTTCGGTTGCCGATGTGCGACGGGAGTGGCAGGAATTCCGGGCTCTACTGCACTTCTATTCGCCCAGCTTGCAATCTGTTAATTTGATCGATCCAGTAGATAAGGACGATCTGCCATATGTCGCTGCTAGCAAGGAGCTTGGGTTACCCATTTACTCAGAGGATCGTCATCACCCGCAGATGGGTGCCCCTGTAATATGCATATCCATCGATACGCACCTGCGCGACTATGCCAGAAACAGCAGTATTCGCGTTGGTGTTGCGGTCGGGTCATTCTTCTTCGCCGAGATAAGCTTCGACGCTATCGTTGCGGCCTACCGTTTAGTCAGGCATGGCGTGAAACGGTTCCGGCGCTTGCATCCGGCTCTTCAAATCGCCATCGTCGGCGCGGCGGTAGTGGCCGTCGCTCACCCAAAGTCACGAGCAAAGCTCCTAAGCACGTGGCAATCAATCAAGTGCTTGGCTGCTTCCACTCTGATTCCCGCAACGGCCGATCTCTTGGTGCAGTACGACGAGGCGATGCGGATCGTGGATGCAAACTATCATGAAATCCAATGTACTCGGCCACCTGAGCGCAAGCGGTCTCTCCTAATGCATGCCCGCACCGTTTGCATGACTGCCAAACGACCGTTGTCGCTCATCGAGATCGAACGGCGAGTTCGTGCTGAAGGTTATTCTTCCAGATCGGGTGTTTTCCGGAGCTATTTGCGCCGCGTTCTCCGTTCAAATGGCCAGTTCGTCGAGGTTACACCCGGATCATGGATTTTCAACACACTTCCGGGTTGAAACTGAAACGCCTTCCATTTCCCTCGATGCTTAATGATGCTCTCAACTGACCCACTAGCGGTGGGCTTCGCAGGTGGCGGAAGTAAGGCGAACTGCGAGGTTCGCGGTTTCCCACCCTTGCGACGGTTTTTTCCTCGAAAAGCAGTCGCAAGGCGGGGCGTCCGCGATCTACAGGGCTTTCAGCGTTTGGGCTATGGTGGTGGCCCAGGCATCGATTTCGCCCCAGTTGCGGAAGTCTCCCTGGGGAAACATGGCGTTGTCGCGATTGGCGGGCAATTTGTAGATGAGGCGGTGCAGGAACCCCAGTTTGGCCGAGTCCATTGCGCCGAAGAAGACGCGGTGGCCGCGGTGCTTGATGGTCTCGCGGAACTCCGCGATCTCTTTGGGTTCCAGGAGTTCGCACAGGTCGCGTCCCTGAGCGTCCTGGGCCTTGTTGCCCAGCGGGCCGCTGCTGAACAGCCACACAGGCCTGCTGGCGAGCGAGTCCGCGTTGCGGCGCACAAACTTCGTGGCCTGCTTCATCCAGTGGAAGTAGTAAGCGGCGCTGCCGATGACAGCGGCATCGTAGCCCGCCGGATCGCCGGCCTGCCGCGCGGGCTCGACCGTGACCTCCAGGCCTTGCTGGCGAAGCGTAGCGGCGATGCGCTCCGCGATGCCCCTGGTGGCGCCGTAACGGCTGGCGTAGGCAACAAGAACGCGCATATTTTCCCCCCCCCCACAGTTCAAGTTGGATGGTGATCGCGGGCGCTGCTGCCGGTGGCGCGCGGCGGCGATGGAATCACGGGAGAAGGATAGGCTGTGCCGGATTGTGGCGCGGTGGTCTCCATCACAGGGGTTGGGTCTGTTGAGTTTTTTCCAAGTACCTTCGTTAACCCACCCTCATAACAAATTAGCTGGTTCTTCTCTGGAGCGGGGTTTCCGCGCCGATGGATGAGAAGACGCAAAGACTGCGTGAGAGCGATCGCAGTGTCTGAGGCGTACTTCAGCGTCTTGAAGGGCCGGTATGTCGAAATCAGTTAGATTCAGATTATTTTGTCCCGCGGTTTTGATGGTGTGGGTATGGGCAGTGGTTGCGATGGGTCAGGGGCCTGTGAACCGGGTGGTGGGGCCGATCAATGAAGCGCAGGTTGTGACGCTGATGGGCAACGTGCATCCGCAGGCAAGGGGGGAGTTTGACCAGGGCCTGGCGAACCCCGAGATGCGGCTGGACCGGATGGTGCTGGAGCTGGAGCCCTCGGAGGGGCAGCAGGCGGCGCTGGATGCGCTGGTGGAGGCGCAGCAGGATGCGGGGTCGCCGTTGTTTCACAAGTGGCTGACGCCGGCGGAGTATGGGGCGCGGTTTGGGGCCAGCGGGCAGGATGTGGCGCGGATTGCGGGGTGGCTCCGCGAGCACGGATTCACAGTGGAAGAGATTGCGGCGAGCAACCGGCTGATTGTCTTTTCAGGGACGGCGGGACAAGTGGCGGAGACGTTCCATACCGAGCTTCACCGCTACCGGGTGGATGGGGTGGAGCATATCGCGAACACACAGGATCCGCAGATTCCGGCGGCCCTCCAGGGAGTGGTGGGCGGCGTGGTTTCGCTGCACGACTTTCGGCGCAGTTCGGAGATCAAGGCGCGGACGGCGTTCCACCCCAGCGAGCAAAGATCGCTCGCCGGGGACCCCGAATTCGCGGGGGCCCCGTTGGGCGCGCGGCCGGAATACTCGAGCGGGAGCACGCACTATCTGTTTCCGGCCGATTGGGCCACGATCTACGACATCAATCCGCTGTATAGCGCGGGGACGAAGGGAGCGGGGACATCGATTGCGATTGTGGGGCGAAGCAACATCAACGTGAGCGATGTGGCGGCGTTCCGGACGGCGTCGGGGTTGCCGGCGAACAACCCGGCGGTGATTCTGGCGGGGGCGAATCCGGGGCTGGTTGCGGGCGATCAGGATGAGTCGACGCTGGACGTGGAGTGGAGCGGCGCGGTGGCGCCGGCGGCCGCGGTGAAGTTTGTGGCGGGGGAGTCGACGGCGACGACGGACGGGGTGGATTTGTCGGCGCAGTACATTGTGAACCACGCGACGGCGCCGGTGTTGAGCACGAGCTATGGGAGTTGCGAGCAGGAGATGGGGACGACGGAGCTCGAGTTCTACGACAGCTTGTGGGAGCAGGCGGCGAGCCAGGGAATGAGCGCGTTTGTGGCGGCGGGGGACGCGGGGGCGGCGGGGTGCAACGCAGCTTCGGACACGACAGGGTCGGGGACGGCGGTGAATGGGCTTTGCAGCTCACCGTATTCGACGTGCGTGGGCGGGACGGAGTTCAACGAGGGGTCGAATGATACGCAGTATTGGGCTACGACGAATTCGGCCAGCGAAGGATCGGCGCTGCGTTACATACCGGAGGAGGTTTGGAACGAAAGCGGGTTGGGCGGCGGGTCGGGGCTGTGGGCTTCAGGGGGTGGGGCAAGTACTGTGTATGCCGAGCCGGCGTGGCAAAAGGGAGTGAGCGGGACGAGCGGAGGGATGCGGGCGGTGCCGGACGTGGCGATGTCGGCGGCCGGGCATGATGGATACGTGATTTATGAGAACGGCTCGTACTGGATCATTTCGGGGACTTCCGCGGCGTCGCCTTCGTTTGCGGGGGTGATGGCGCTGGTGGTGGAATCGATGGGCGGAACGGGGCAGGGGAATGCGAATGCGGGGCTGTATCCGCTGGTGAATGCGGCGCACAATCCATTTCATGCCACGCCGTCGGGGAACAACAGCGTACCGGGGGTGACGGGATTCACGGCCAGCGGCGGCGAGTATAACCTGGCGACCGGGCTGGGGTCAGTGGACGGCGCGGTGCTGGTGAGCAGCTGGGGCGCGGGCGGGGTGACGGAGATGCAGCCGAAGCTGACGCTGACGGCGGCGTCCAGTTCGGTTGCGGTGGCGCAGGGGAGTTCCGGCACGGTGAATTTGACGGCAGTGACGGGAGGGTCGTTCAGCGGACCAATCAGCTTGCAAGTGAGCTGGTTGCCCGCAGGCGTGACGGCGCGATGGTCGCTGAACCCGATTACGCCGGCTGTGAACGTGAGCACGATTCAGGTGCAGCTGACGTTCAGGGTTTCAAGGTTGGCAAGGGTGGGGCCGTCCACGATCACGGTGACGGCGAGCGGCGACGGGGTGACGGCAACCGGGCAGATCGCTTTGCAGGTGCGGAGGGACCAGGGCTGCGGTTGGTACATGCCTCTACTCCCCTCAAGATGCAGCCCACCCTTGTGGGCGCCCTTCTAGGGCTTGCAAGCAGGCGCTGGGGAGGGAAGGCTCAGGCGAAGCTGGCGAAGGATTGCCCGATGCGGGCGGGGATTGGGGCGGGGTCATCGCCGAGGGATTGGTGGATTTCAAGGACGATGGCGGGAGGCGCGGGGAGCGCCTTGAGGGCCAGGACCGTGGCCGGCCAGTCGATGGCGCCGTCGCCGGGCCAGAGGTGCTCGTCCTTCTGGCCGTGGTTGTCGTGGACGTGGACGGAGGCGATGCGGGTGTTGAGGGTGGAGATGGCCTCGGGGATGCCTACGGTGATGTGCGCATGGCCGAGGTCCAAACAGACGCTGACGGTATCCTGGTGGCCGATGCGGAGGATTTCGAGCAGGTGCCCGGGGGTGGTGGGCGCGCTCAAGAGGTTTTCGACGAGCAGACACACGCCAAGGGGGCGGGCAAAGGCGCCGAGGTGCTCAAGGGCGACGAGGGCGTACTCGATGGCGCGCGAGGACCAACTGTCGTCGCGCTCGCCGAGGTGGAGGACGAGGTTGCGAAAGGGGATCTGCTCGGCGGCTTCGAGAGCGCGCTTGATTTCGTCCATGGCGTCTATGCGGCGGGCTTTCTCAGGGTGCAGGAGGTTGAGCGCGGGAGCGCCGGCGCGGCCCATTTCGCGGTCGGGGAAGAGCGGGGCGTGCATGGACCAGGGCAGGAGGGGATTGGAGCGAAACCAGGCGGCCAGTTCGGAGACCTGGTCGCGGCTGGTGTAGTCGAAATGCTGGCGGGCGGCAAAGAGCTCGACCGCCTGGGCTCCGGAGCGGGCCGCCAGCTCCAACTGAGCGCAGTGCAGGCGCTGGTTCAGGAACAAGTGGGTGGACAGAACTCGCAGCATGGTCAAGGGCTCTGGCGCCGGACTGGCGTGGGAAGCGAACCGGGCGCTGCTCCTATTATCTCATTTTTGCAACAATTTAAGGCTAACTGGGTTTAACCGGGTGTTGCGGAGGATGGTGCTGGGAAGCCGCCAAAGGCTCTTTCTTTGCGTCTATGCTGGTAACGGGCAACAAGGTTTCGACAGTTGTTCACTCAAAGCAACGCAACTGGATTCAAGACAGGAGACCATGATGCGAAGGAAATGGATGCATACTGCATTTCTACTGGCAGGACTGGCAGCGTTGGGCAGCACAGCCGCACTCGCGCAGGTGGCTACGGCGATGAAAAACCTTTCGCGGACGGATGTGGCGGGAAGTATTTATGGAGCGTTCAGCGGGAGCACCAACGGCAACGGAACAACCCAGAGTCCGTCGAACGCGGCCGGCGGGCTACTGGAAGTGCGGCATATTGCCAAGCCGTGGTTCGGCTATGAAGGAAGCTACTCCTTCAACCGCGCTAACCAGGCGTATTCCACGAGTACCTACGCCGTTTGCGGCGTTTGTAGTGCATCAACATCCTGGACGCCGGTGTCAGCCAATGCGCACGAAGTGACCGGCGCTTGGGTGGCCTCGCTGAAAATTGGGAATCTGAGGCCGTTTGCGCTGGCCGGCGGCGGCTTCCTGTTCGATGTTCCGAGCAGCGGGCAGGCTACGACCACAACCCTCATCACCGGCTGCGGCCCCGGCGCCCCCGGTTGCGTCGTAGGCACCATCAGCACCAGCACCAGCGCCACCAGCACAACCACCAAGGGGGTCTTTGTTTATGGCGCCGGCCTGGATTGGGGATTGCTACCGCACATCGGGCTGCGCCTGCAGTACCGCGGCAACCTCTACAAGGCGCCTGACCTCATCAACGGCTTTTCCTCGACGAACGCTTTCACCCATACGTCGGAGCCGATGATAGGGATCTATTTCCGCCTCTGATCCGGGAAGCTGGCGGCAAACCCAGCGATGTCTTCCAGCGGAGCTTCTGCCGCGCAAAGAGGACAGTTCTGAACGGTCCAAACGGTGTTGGGCGCGGCGGCAAGACTGATCAGTGCGAGATTCATCTGGGCGGCAAACTCCGCCGCGGCGTTTCCGAGAACGAGCAGGGCGCCGATGGCGACTACGTTGGCCCCGCATTCCCGCAGATCGGCAAAGGTTCCCCGGACCGCCGAACCGGCATTGATGACGTCGTTCACGATGGCAACGCGCTTGCCACGAAGTCCGTCCCGGAGCGCGGAGGGCACGCGGTAGCCGGCCGGATAGAGGCCCTGCGTGGGCCGGATGAATCGCTCGGAATAGGTGAAGTCGACGCTGAGCTGGCCAGCGACCATCAATCCGGCAAAGGCTCCCTCGACCAGAGGACCGCAGACGGCTTCGATCTCCAGCGCCGCCAGGCGGTTGGCGACTTCGTCGATGAGCGGTTGAAGACGGCGAGGGTGCAGAAAAAGCGCTTCCAAGTCAAGCCACAGATCTCCATGGTGGCCGGATTCCAACAGGAAGTGGCCCCTTCTTGCCGGTAAAAGGCTCAGGACGGTATCTTGCACAGATCTGCCTCGTTGGATTGAAGAATAGCTCGGCCGGGGCGTTGAGAGCATGGAGAGCGCACGCCGGCGCTGCCCGCCGGGCTCCACAGCCTGCTGTGATACCGTTGCAGTACGATGCCCCTGAGCCGGGCCCGCTGATAGGCCCGCGCCAAAGGCCTGCGATTCGGCGGGAAGCGGGGGCGGCGCGCGTAGCCAAAGAATGTCCCAGCAGCCGGAATTGACATCGCCTTCGCTTGCCGCGAACCCGGCTCCTGTGGCTGGGCCGGCAGATGGGCTCGTGCCTGGAAACGGGGATGTGCCTGTTTCAGAGGACACGGCTGGGGCTGGGCGCGACCCGCAGGGCGCGAGGCATGCGCCGCAGCGGATTCCGCGGTGGCTGGAGCGGGCCGAGCTGTTTTTGCGGGTGCTGCTGCGGATGTATATCGGGCTAGCGGTTTGTTATGCACCGTGGTCCAGGTTTTTCTGGGACCAGAACCCGCTTTTTTTGCAGTTCCCCACGCTCTCGGTCTATGCCGCCAACGGCGCGGTACGGGGCATCGTTTCGGGACTGGGGCTTTTGAATCTGTGGATTGCGTTTAACGACGCGTTCCGCCACCGGGACGGATGAGAGATGGAAGACAGAGATCAGGGGTCAGGGGTCAGAGAGCAGGGATCAGAGCGGCCTGCTTTACTCCAATCCGCGCCGGGGCCGCAGGAGCGGGCTTTGCTGGCGTATGAGAATCCCGGGTTTCTGAACGGCGCGGACGGGCGGCTGATCCGGATTGTGGCCGAGTATCTGGAGCCTCTGGCGCGTTTCCGGCGGGAGCAGATTCAGGATACGGTGGTGTTCTTTGGGTCGGCGCGGTTTCGCGGGCGGGCGGAGGCCGATCATGAGCTGGAGTTGCTGGAGAACACCGGATCGAGCCGGCCGGCCCCCAGCCACGAGCAGCCGGCCAGCGTTCCCCAGATTGTGGAAGGCACGGCCACGGAGTTGCAGCGCAAGCGGGCGGTGGCGGCGGTGGAGATGGCCCGCTACTACGAGGACGCGCGGCGGCTGGCCGGGTTGCTGACGCAGTGGGCCAAGGGGATTCCGTCGCGGCGGCACCGGTTTGTGGTGACCTCGGGCGGCGGGCCGGGGATCATGGAGGCAGCCAACCGCGGGGCTTACGAGGCAGGGGGCAAGACGATCGGGATGAATATACGGCTGCCGTTCGAGCAGGCGCCGAATCCTTACATTACCCCGAACCTGAACTTCGAGTTCCACTACTTTTTCATGCGCAAGCTGTGGTTTGCGTACCTGTCGAAGGCCCTGGTGGTGTTTCCCGGGGGATTCGGCACGCTGGATGAGATGTTCTAGATTCTGACGCTGGCGCAGACGCACAAGCTGGCCAAGAAGATCACGGTGGTCGTTTATGGCTCGGAGTACTGGAAGAAGGTGTTCAATTTGGAGGCGCTGGTGGACACGGGGGCGATTTCGCCCAAGGACATCGAGCTGTTCCAGTTTGCGGATACGCCGGAGCAGGCCTTTGAGCTGCTGCGCCAGGGGCTGACGGAGAACTACCTGGCCAAGGAAGCGGCCGCGGGCTCGCTCTCCGAGAGCCAACAGGCGCCCCCGGACGAGGACCTGATGGCCGGCTCAACGATCGAGGATTTTCTGGGTCCGGAGATGGCCAGGACCAGCACATAATGGCTCTTAGAGCGGTTTTAGGGGAATTCCCAAGGAGTTATGAGGAGAATTCACCGTGTCTTACATGGTTTGCTGGTAACTCTATTGATTCCTTTGTCAATTGAAAGGTAATTCGCGCCATCTTAACCCGGCGTTCACGGTTGGCAAGGGATACTGGTTGTGGAAATCCGGGCACGATCGCGGAGAAGGAGCAGAAATGGCCAGTTCGACCATCTCGTACCTATGGCGCGACCCCAACGCGCCAAAAGGCTTCCGGACAGGCGTCTCTTTGCACGGACACACCAACCAGTCGAGGGAGACGCTGGACTTTCTGGCGAACTTCGGCAACCAGTACCCGGCGATGCGGCCGCTGCTTTCGCGACTGGAGCGGCGGGCGGAGGAAGTGCACGGCGTGCGGGTGAACTATGCGGCCAGCTACTGGACGCCGCCGATGACGCCCAAGCTGGCCTTCGACCTGGAGAGGGGGCAGATCGAGAAGCTGGACCTGGCGCCGATGGTTTCGCTCACCGACCACGACAACATCAAGGCGCCGATGCTGCTGCGGACGGTGCCCAGCGCGCGGCAGATTCCGGTTTCGGTGGAGTGGAGCGCTCCCTATGGGACGCAGTCTTTCCACCTGGGCGTGCACAACCTGCCCAGTACGAGAGCGACGGAGTGGATGGAAACGCTTGCGGAGTTCACCGCGAAGCCGAGCAACGGACGGCTGACCGAGATTCTGGTGGCGCTGGACGCGGAACCCAACGTGCTGGTGATCTTCAACCATCCGATGTGGGACCTGTACCTGATCGGCAGGGAGAAGCACGAGTTTCTGGTGGGCGAGTTTCTGCAGAAGAACGGCAACTATCTGCACGCGCTGGAGCTGAACGGGCTGCGGCACTGGGAAGAGAATCGTAGAACGCGGCGGCTGGCGGAGAAGTGGAACATGCTGACGATCTCCGGCGGGGACCGGCACGGCGTGGAACCGAACGCCAACATCAACCTGACCAACGCCACCAGCTTTACGGAGTTTGTGCACGAGATCCGGCGGGAGAAGAAGAGCAATATGCTCTTCATGCCGCAGTATGCGGAGCCCTGGAAGCATCGGCTCCTGCAGTCGGCGATCGACGCGGTGCGGCACTACCCGGAGTTTCCGCTAGGCTCGCGGAACTGGGACGAGCGCGTCTATCACCCGGATGCGAACGGCATGGTTCGGCCGCTCAGCGAACTTTGGCCCAACGGATCGTCGCCGCGGGTGATGCGCTGGGGCGTGGGGATGGTGCAACTGATGGGCAGTGGCCTGTTTTCAGGCGGGCTGCGGATAGCGTGGAGCGAGGCGCACCAGTTGCGGCTGGCGCTGGGCGAGCACGACGGCTGAGCGTTGATGCAGGCTGGGATATGGAATCCCAGCCTGCCGGGATTCCGACATAGTTATGAATGCACGAGTGCCGCGCGTGGCGTACTTCCCCGACTCGTTTCATGAGGTGAACGGGGTTGCGCATACCAGCCGCCACTTTGAGGCCTTTGCGCGGCGGCGCAATCTGCCGTTTCTGTGCGTGCGCGCCGGAGACCGCGCCCAGGCCGTCCTGGAAGAGGGCAACGTTTGGACGCTTGAGCTGCCGCGCGGCTTTCTCTCCTTTGCTCTGGAAAAAGACCTGCGCTTCGATCCGGCGTTTCTGCGGCATATTCCGCTGATCGGCGAGGTGCTGGAGCGGTTCAAGCCCGATCTGATCCACATTACAGGCCCCAGCGAGGTGGGCATGCTGGGCGCGGGGCTGGCGCACCATCTTGAGTTGCCGCTGGCCGCGAGCTGGCACACCAACATCCATGAGTATGCGGCGCGACGGTCGGAGTGGTTTCTGCGCCTGCTGCCGAAGCGGCAATCGGATGCCACGGGGCAAAAGATCGAGGACCTGGCCATGGCGGCGGCGGCCAAGTTCTACTCGGTGGCGCAGGTGTTGTTTGCGCCCAACCGGGAGCTGTGCGCGCAGCTCGAGCGGGCGACGGGGCGGACGTGCCACCTGATGCCGAGGGGGGTGGACGCGGAACTCTTTCATCCGGACAAACGGAGGCGAGAGCCAGAAGACCGCGATCAGGTGCTGGGGTTTGTGGGCCGGCTATCGGTGGAGAAGAATGTGGCTCTGCTGGCCGAAGTGCAGGAAGAACTGGAGCGACTGGGTGATAAGAGCTTCCGGTTTCTGATCGTAGGATGGGGCGCCGAGGAAGGCTGGTTGCGGGAGCGGCTGCCTCGGGCGGAGTTTGCCGGAGTGCTGAAGGGCGAAGCGCTGTCGACCGCATACGCGAATATGGACCTGTTTGTGTTTCCGTCGCACACCGATACGTTTGGGAACGTGGTGCTGGAGGCGATGGACAGCGGAGTGCCGGCGATTGTGACTCCGGATGGGGGCCCGAAGACGATTGTGCGAGATGGGGAGACGGGACGGATTGTGCCGGACGGGGAGTTTGCCGCGGCGGTGGCCGGGGTGCTGGGCGACCCGGGGAAACATGCCCAGATGCGGCAGGCGGCGCGGGAGTTCGCGCTGACGATGAGTTGGGACTCGGTGTTTGAAGGGGTCTATGCGGCGTACGAGCCGATGCTGACACGGCGGGAGCAGGCGGCGGGGTAGGGCTGAGCGTTCCTCGAATGTATTTGGAGTGAGGCTTACGGAATGCGGAGGCCGGCGCAGAGCATCGAGGACGAAGGGGATTCCCTTGCCGGTCATGAGGTCCCAGCCCGGTCTCCCACCCTTTCGCTAGGAAAAAGCGAACGGATGGGGCAGGGAGCGACGTAGCTCACGGCTGAGCCTTGTAGCGCAGAATCCAGTCCTCCTGTTCCTGCGTGTCGGGAACGGCGCATCCGCGGGCTGCTGCAACGGCGGCCAGGGCCGCTCTGGGCGACCAGCCGAGTTGGATG
>JBKQRH010000071.1:0-4246 GCA_052326045.1 Occallatibacter sp.
GCCTCAACCGGTCCGGCCCTCAACCGGTCCAGTAAAGATCAATTGGCAGGTGCGGGGTCGGCCGTTGCTGGCGCCGGCGGGGCTGCATTGCTATTCACGGCGCCTGGCGCCGGCTGAAGCGCCTTTACCGGAATCAGAGCCGCGGGCTTGTGGGTGGCTTTGAGCAATCTTCCCTTGCCGTCGAAGGTCATCGTCCACTCCATCGGCCGCGGAGCCGCCGACACATCCGCAAACGAAAGGATGGCGCCGCCGCGGTTTGGAATCTTCATCAAGGCCGGCAGAGCCACGGGGAACTTCTGGTTCTGGGGGTCCTCCGCCAAACGCACTGCCTGGGGATGCCCTCCCGCCAGCGTCGCGTAGCACAACCCCGTCCCGAGCCATTCCGGGGCCTTGTCGGGATGCTCCTCGGCCCGAATGTGATTGAAGGCCGAGATGGTAAGGGCGTTGATGGGCGCGGGAGAAAACAGCGAATAGCCCCGCAGCAGGATGGGGATGATGCGCACCCGGCCGTCGCCGCCGCGTGGAATCGATGCCGAAAACACGCTTACGTCCCCCGTCCCGTTATTACGCGTGAACCGCAAAAAGATGTGATTCGGCAGCGCCGGGCAAACCACCTGCTGGTAACTCCATTTGCCCCCGTTGAACTCCAGATCCCAGTGCCCGGCGCGTTCGCTGATCGAAGACTCCGCGTCCGCCACCAAATCGCGGTCCTTCTGGGTCATCTGGCCAACGGTGCGGAACTCGATCGAATTTGCATTGCCGCCCGCCCCGGAGGAAAACGGCATGGGTCGTTCAACCGGGTGGATCTCCTTGCCCTGGGGCTGATCCGCTGAGATTACACGCGCCGTCTGGGGCTGCACAGGGGCGCGGACAGCGGCGATCGATGCCACGGCCAGGAAGATGGGAAGGACTCTCAGTGGTTTCATGCTGCCCACAGACTATCACCGCGCGAAGTTGGTTCAGGGCGGGAAAGCAAAAGGGCAGCCCGGTTCAGGCTGCCCTTCATGATCCCAGGAGAGGGATGGTGCGCGGTGGATCGAGAGGCTAATGCGAAGTCGCCCTGTGTCCGGCCGCCGGCTTGTGCGGTGGAACAGGCTTCTTCTTCTCCGGCTGGATGAATCCATCGCGGAGCACGATCTGCGCGGTCTGCGCCGTAGTGGCCGTCGCCGGAGTCTGCGTATAGGTGTCATACGTGCCGTCCAACTCGGTTGCCGGCTGGAGCTTGAACTCGAAACCTGCCGCCGGAATTTCCCTGGCGGGCAGAGGCGTCTTCAGATTGACGATGAAGTCGGGAACCTTGGCATCCTTCGCGTCCTGGGTCACCGCGACCTTGATGACCGAAGCGCTGGCTTCGAGCACGATTCCCGGAACCGGCGTTGTCTTGTCCTTCAGCAGCACCCACAGCCTGTCCGCGTCATCCTTGGAGCCAAGGGCCAAAACGGTCTCCTTGTCGGCCAAAGCCAGTTTGGTCAGGTCGGAAGTGGTTGCAAGCAAATCGTGAATCTGCTCGGCAGGAGTCTTGGCGGGCGTGATCACCAGGGTTCCCGGAGGAAACGTTGTGGCCGCCGCCTGGGTCTTGATGGCGTCCAGTCCATCCAGGGCGCCGTGATACTTCTTGTAGTAATACTCCAGCTTTGGTCCGATCTGCGCCTTGTACGCCGGAGGAGCAAAATTCCAGACGCGGGCGTAAAACCAGACTGCCTTCACCAAATCCTTGGCGTCGGGCTTGGTATAGGCTTCGGCAAGCAGCAGCGTGTCCGCCAACCCCGCGGTCTGGGTCTGGGCGTCGGTATAAAGCATCAGCTCTGCCGTGTACTCGGCAACAGCAGCCTTGTAATCCTTTTTGGAGATCGCGTCATCCAAAGCCAGCGCCGAGTGAAAAAGCGGATAGGCCACGCCGGTCAGCTTCTTCCAGTCGTCGCCGGAGGTGCCGGCCGGCTTGGCAACCGTGAGCCCCTTCTGGGCCATTAGCGCGGCATCGTCGCAGGTCTGCGCGTCGCTGGTCCTGCCGCACTGCTTCTTCTTGACGACGACGGAGTAAAGAATGGCCTTGAGGTTGGCGGGATCCACCTGAAGCAGGCGGGTGGCCGCGCTGAGTTGCTTGTCGTCGTCGTTCACCACCTGGTAGATATCCACAAGCTGATCAAGAGCCGTTTGCTTGACCACACTCTGCGGATAGGATTGCAGAAAGCTCTCCAGGGCCGCGGCTTTGGCCTTGGGATCGCTCTGTGTAATGGCCATTTGATAGGCGTTGTACTCGACCGGATCCTTGATGGTAATCGAATCCTGTGCTCGCAAAGTGGGCGTGTAGACGAGGCTGATGCTCGCCAATGCCATCACAAACGCAAAAACTAGCTTCTTCATTCGGTGCTCCTGGGAATTGCCAAAATGGAGATCGATGCCCATGCACTCGCCCACGGAATGTACAACCGCTCTTTGGGGCGGTTGAGCGCCGGGGTGACGCATACAGCGGTTTTCCAATTGATGTAGACCAGAACCCCTGCCGAAAGCGGCTTTTCCATCAAGAAAAAGCCACCTTGCACGGCGCCGGAAAGTCCACCTGAACTGGAAAACCGCTCTAACGATACCACAGCTTCCATGGCGGTGCTGGAAGGATTATAGGAAGCCCTGCCCTCCGTGACAAGCAAAGTTGTGCGGAAAAAGCAGAAACCTCGCCAGGAAGGCGTGCCGCCGGGCTCGGCGCCGCACCTCCGGAACCCGGTTGCGGGGGCCGGATTGAGCAAAAAGCGGCACCCTCCACTACCCCCGGCGGCTGCACCGGTCCCGCGCCCTATAGCGGTTCTCCAGTTGCTCTAGAGGGAAACCACCGCTGCTGAGTGGCTTTTTCCTGACCGGGGCCCCTAGCGATAGGCCTTCGTCGCTGGGGTGAAAGTAAAAGCCACCTTTCACCGCACTCGAAACGCCACGTGAACTGGAGAACCGCTCTAATCCACCTCCCCAACGCCGCTCCCCCTGCATTCCCGGCTTAGACACCGCAACGGGGAAAACTGTTCCCGGCCAATTCAGGAGTTCGAAAAGCGCCTCATTGCAGCAGCCGCACCAGTTCTGCCTGTTCGGCCAGAAAAGCGTCGTGGCCATGGGCGCTGGTCATCTCCCTGTAATCGGCTAGGACGCCGGCTGCGCGAATGGTATAGGCAAAGTGGCGCACCGCCTGGGGAGGAAAGAGCCAATCGGAGCTGATGCCGACAAAGCTGACGCAGGCGCGAATCCGGCCAAAAGCCTCCGTCGGCGAGCAACCTCCGCGCAGCGGATCCCAGGTATCCATGGTGCGCAGGATGGCCAGGTAGGAGTTGGCGTCAAAGCGCTCGTTGAATCGCTCCCCCTGGTGGTCCAGGTAGCCGGCGACGTCGAAACGACCGCCGGTCAGCCCCCCGCCCAGATCGTCCAGACCCCAGGGATCCTCCCCGTTACGGTTGGGATTGCGCCCAAACCGCTCGTCGAAAAGCTCCGCGGACTTGTAGCTGAGCATGCCGATCTGGCGCGCCAGCGCCAGCCCCCGGCGGGGAGGGCGCTGGGGCAGATAGCGGCCCCCCTTCCACTCCGGGTCGTGCAGGATGGCCTGGCGCTGCAGGTGATTGAGCGCCAGCCCCATGGCCGAAAGCGGCGTAGCGCCGATGATGACCGCGCGCTCCACGCGCTGGGGGTCGTGGATGGCCCAGTCCAGGGCCTGCATGCCGCCGATGGAGCCTCCCAAAACCAGCCGCAACCGGCGGATGCCCAGCGAGTCAAGAAGCTTGGCCTGCGCCTGGACGTTGTCGCGGATCGAAACCAGCGGAAAGTCCGGGCCGTAAATGTTGCCTGTTTCGGTGTCCACCGAGCCGGGACCCGTCGAGCCGTAACAGGAGCCCAGCATGTTGATGCAGATCACAAAGTCGTGTTCCAGTGACAAGACCGCTCCAGGCGCGAAGATCTCCGGCCACCAGGATCCCACTAACGCCGAACCGGAAAGCGCATGGCACACTAGAACGGCGTTGTCCCGCGCCGCATTCAGCCGGCCATACACCGCGTAATGCAGCGTAACGCCGCCCAGGGTGCGCCCGCACTCCAGCAACAGGTGCTCGTCAAGCACAAAGTCGCCTTCATACGTGGGGACTGGAGCTGGCGTTGCCGCCGGCTTGGCGTTAGTCCCGGTTTGGGGTTCGGTCATCACACTCATTGTGCAACATGACCCGCCTTTGTAGCTGCGCCGGTGAAGGCGTGGCCGTTGGCGGCCTCAATCGCCTGG
>JBKQRH010000072.1:0-21673 GCA_052326045.1 Occallatibacter sp.
AAGGAGTTTTCCCTCCATCATGCGGCCAAAGAAAGTGATTCTCTGCGTAGACGACAACGAACAAGAGCTTTCGGTGCTCAAGTTCATGCTGGCAACCAATGGATACCGGGTCGTTTCGGCCTGCACCGGGCAGGAAGCGATCGGCATCTTTGCCGGAACCCAGGTGGATCTGGTGCTGTCCGATTTTGCCATGCCCCAGATGAATGGAAATCAACTGGTGGACCGATTGAAACAGATCGCGCCGCATATCCCCATGATCCTACTGGGCGATCCGCAGAGGATGGGAGGCGAGATACACGCCGCCGACGCGCTGCTGGCCAAGAAAAGCTGCCCGGCGCAGGAGTTGCTGGAACGGATCAAGGTGATGAGCGCGCGCAAGCGCGGTCCCCGCAAGGGCGCGCTGCGGATGGCGCCGGCCGAGCTGGCGGCGGCCTCGTGAAAACAGGGACCAGGGACTAGAATCAGTGGCCGGAAGATAGGGAACGGCGGCGCATCATCAGCAGGAAATCTGCGCTGTTTCAATTGCATGAACGCCCTCAGTTCCCTGGTCCCTGGTCCCTGGTCCCTGGTCCCTGATCCCTACTCCCTGATCCCTACTCCCTGATCCCTACTCCCTGGTCCCCACTCTCTGGTCCCCACTCTCTGTTCCGTCGTCTCCAGCCGGCTTTCCGAATCTGGAAACATTTTCAGCGTTCCGCCCCGGAATGCAGGTTCCTTGCGTGGCAAAATTCGGCCCTTGACGACTCCACGCTCAAGTGCGCATACTCGCCAGTTGTGCCCAGTCTGGAGCGTTTTCCCTGGTTCCAGCGGGGGTTGGCTTTTATGGATATTGTTCTGGTTCGTCTTCTTTTTGTGGCCCTTCTTGCCGGGGTCTGTTTTTTCCTTCGTCCCTTCGGCATGACAGGATGGGTGAGTGCGGGCATGGGCGCCGCGGCGGCCGGCGCGGTCATCGTCTTTGAATTGCGTGTGCGGGCGCTCAGCCTGCGGCGGCTGATCGGCGCGGTGGCCGGCAGCGTGCTGGGGATCTTTGGCGCGGCGCTGTTCTGCCTGGTGCTGCGCAGCGCACCGCTCCCTGGGGCCACCTCGGCCGCGCTGCAGATCTTCGTGCTGCTGCTGATGACCTACGTGGGCCTGCTTGTGGGAGCCAATAAGGGCGATCTGCTGAACCCCGCGGCGCTGGGCACCGTCTTCACCAGCGACCGGCCCACGCGGCGGAGCGCCAAGGTGCTGGACACCAGCGTGATCATCGACGGACGCATCGCCGACATCGCCGAGGCGGGCTTTATCGACGGCATGATGGTGGTGCCGGAGTTCGTGCTGCACGAGTTGCAGATCGTGGCCGACTCGACTGACGGGTCAAAGCGGCAAAGGGGCCGCCGCGGCCTGGACATGCTGCAGCGCATGCAGTCCAACCCCAACATCCATGTGCAGATCGTATCCGACGACTTTCCCTCGATCCGCGAGGTAGACCTGAAGCTGCTGGAGCTGGCCAAGAAGTGGGAGGCTAAGGTGGTGACCAACGACTTCAACCTGAACAAGGTGGCTCACCTGCACCACGTCGAGGTCTTGAACATCAACGACCTGGCGAATGCGCTGAAACCGGTGGTGCTGCCCGGCGAAAAGATGAATGTGCTCATCCTGAAGGAAGGCAAGGAGTACAACCAGGGGGTTGGCTACCTGGACGACGGCACCATGGTGGTGGTGGATCACGCCCGCAAGCTGATCGGCAAGTCCGTGGATATATCGGTGACCAGCGTGCTGCAAACGGCGAGCGGCAAGATGATATTCGGCAAGGTGGACGAGAACGGCAAGAGTGGCGATCAGGGGCGGCCGGGACCGGTGGAGATGACGCGCTGACCACCTGCGGTGGGGCCAACTGCCTTCGGCAAAGTGGACTAGAACGGCAGGAGTGGCGAGCAGGGGCGGCCGCCGGACTCCAACCCCAGCCAACCGCGCATGAATCGGTATCCGCTCCTCAAGAGACAACTGCTTATACCGTTTTCCCATGCAACATAATCCCTTTCAAGTTTGTTCCGAAAAGGGAGAATATGCACGCAGGGTTTATCATCAAAATTGGCGCAGGCCGGGTGGCCGCGCCTTAGTTTTGCAGCCCAGGTGATGCGCATGCTTCATCGAAAGCCACTGGTGCAACGGGCTATCTCTCTGGAAAACAGACTTCGGGGAATCGGGCGAAAATGCGAGCAAAGACGGCGGTAGTGCTGGGCGCCCAGTGGGGCGACGAGGGCAAGGGCAAGATAGTGGACGTGCTGAGCGAGCGGTTTTCAGCCGTGGCGCGGTACGCGGGCGGGCACAACGCCGGGCACACGGTGATCATCGGCGGGCAGAGGTTTGTACTGCAGTTGATTCCCTGCGGGGTGCTGCGGCCGGGATGCAAGGGCATCATCGGCAACGGGGTGGTGCTGGACCCGATCGCTTTCCTTAAAGAAGTGGGCAAGCTGAGGGCGCTGGGCGTAGGCGTGGATGAACAGCTTTTTGTGTCGAACAGGGCGCAGGTGATTTTGCCGTACCACAGAATGATTGAATTGGCGGCGGAGAGCGCGCCGGGGCGGAAGAAGATCGGGACGACGAGCCGGGGGATTGGACCGGCGTACGAGGACAAGATGGCGCGCAGCGGCTTGCGGGTGGTGGATCTGCTGCGGCCGGAGCTGCTGAAGACGCATATTGAGGCGGCGTGCGGAGAGAAGAACGCCATTGCGCGGGCGCTGTTCGGAACCGATCCGCTGGACCCGGCGAAGATGTACGAGGAGTATGCCGCGGCGGCGGAGCAGGTGAAGCCGTTTGTAACCGACACGGGACGGCTGCTGAACTCGATCCTGGCCGAGGGCGGGAGCGTGATGTTCGAGGGAGCGCAGGGAACGATGCTGGACATCGACCACGGGACGTATCCGTTTGTGACTTCGTCGTCGGCAACGGCGGGCGGCGCGGCGACGGGAACCGGGGTGGGCCCGACGGCGATCGGCACGGTGATCTCAGTGACCAAGGCCTATGTGACGAGGGTGGGCGAAGGGCCATTTCCGACCGAGATTCAGGGCGCGACGGGCGAAGAGCTGCGGGCGCGGGGGAACGAGTACGGGGCGGTGACGGGGCGGCCGCGGCGGTGCGGCTGGCTAGACATTCCACTGCTGCGGTATTCGAACCAGGTGAACGGGGCCGAGTGGCTGGTGGTGACCAAGCTGGATGTTCTGGACGAGCTGGCCGAGATTCCCATCTGCATCGGGTACGAGATCGGCGGGAAGGTGACGGACGAGATTCCGGCGGACGTGCAGGGGTTGGAGCAGATCAAGCCGAGATATACGACGCTGAAGGGGTGGAGGGAGCCGACCGAGGGGATTACGGAGTTTGAGAAGCTGCCTCGGGCAGCCCAGGAGTATTTGAGGTTTCAGGAAAGAGAGAGCGGGGCGCGGATCGGGATGGTGTCGACCGGGCCGGACCGGGAGCAGACGATAGCGCTGCCGGAGTTTACGGCGGCTCTGGACCGGATTCACGCGTAAACTTGAGAATGGCTTGCGGGCTTTGTTGCCCAGGCAGGAAAGAAACGGAACCTATGGTCAGCTTTATCGTCCGGATGAAGTTTTCCCCTGAGGATCGCGCCGATGTGGCCGAATCTCTGCGCGCGCTGGCCACGGCCTCGCGCCAGGAGCCGGGATGCGTCAGCTACATTCCCCACCATCTGGAGGACGACCCCGATACCGTTCTCATCTATGAGCAATACCTGGACGCAAAGGCCCTGGCGGCGCACCGGGAGTCGGAGCACTTCAAGAAGCACGCGGTGGGGGGACTCTTCCAGATGATGCGCGAGAGGAGCCGGGAGGACCTGGTCGCTCTCGTTTAGAATCCTGCCCGAGTCTAACCGGCGGGAGTCTCAGCATGGGAAGCAGCGGCGCATATTCAGCGAGTTGATTGAGCGCAGACGCGCGTCTTGCTGAAATCGATTGACCGGCGCTGCCTTGCGGGGCTACCATCCGTTACGGTTATGCCCGCAGCCACGATTCACACCTCCAAAACCCTCCGCCGGCGGAGGCCACACACCCGGGTGTTCTTTCCAGTGCTCGGCGCGATGCTCGCTGCGGTGCTCACGCAGGCGGCGCTTGCCAATCCCCAGCACCCCGGAATGCCGCGCGGACAGAGGCACGAGAGCCGGCACGAGATCTTCCAACTGGAAGAGACTTGGCGCAACGCCCTTCTGAAGGGAGACATCGCCGCCATGGACTCTCTGCTGGCCGACGACTACATGGCTATTACGGCTTCCGGGACCTTGCAGACCAAGGAGGAAACCCTGGCCAGCCTGCGCAGCGGCAAGGTGCACTTCACGGCTCTCGATATTTCGGACCGCAGAGTGCGCTTCTACGGAACAACGGCGCTGGTGACCTCACTAGCCCAGGCGCAGGGGACGAGCACGGAGGGAGACATCTCCGGCAGCTATCGCTGCACCCGCGTCTATGTGCGGAATCCTCAGGGTACGTGGAAGATTGTGAGCTTTGAGGCGAACAAGATTCGGGAACCTGGCGAGCACAAGTAGTCTTCTACAATGGATTGATGCCTGAACTTCCCGAGGTGGAGACCATTGCCCGTGGCATACACGAGCGGTTGCGCGGCGACTGCATCGCTGAGGCCTGGTTTGGTTCCCATCGGGAACCCTTCAAGACACCGCCGGCGCGGCAGGCCAAATGGCTTGAGGGACGCGCGATTCTGGCCGTGCATCGCATGGGAAAGCATATTGTCTGCGATCTGGGACCGGCTGGCGAGATCGTGCATTCCCACCCTAGCCGCAAAAACAAAAACGCGGCGAGGGTGGGGCACCCAGGCGCTGGTTTGAAGGAAGTGGAGGACAATTCGAGCGCCCAGTGGATCGTGCATCTGGGGATGACGGGGCGGCTGCTCGTCACCACTCCCGATGGTCCCCTTGCCCCCCATACGCACGCCCGCCTGAGCCTGGCCAGCGGCCGGGAGCTGCGCTTTGTGGACCCGCGCCGGTTTGGGCGGCTGGAGTTCCGCGACCTTGGCCGCAGCGCGGGTTTCAGCGCGGCGGGAGCTGACCCCCTGGCCGTGACAGCGGAGGAGTTTGCCGCGCTCTTCCGCAGCCGGCGGCTGGCCATCAAGGCTGCCCTGCTGAACCAGACTCTGCTCGCCGGAGTGGGCAACATCTACGCCGACGAGAGCCTGTTTCGGGCCGGCATCCGGCCGCGCAAGAGGGCGGGACGGCTGACCAGGGTGGAGCTTGAGCGGCTGCGGCTCGCGCTGCGCGAGGTTCTGGAGCAGGCCATCCGGCTGGGCGGATCGTCGGTCTCCGATTATGTGGACGCCGACGGGGTGCGAGGGTTCTTTCAACTCGAGCACTGCGTCTACCTGCGTACCGGGTTGCCCTGCCGGCGCTGCCAGACCCCGATCCGGCGGATTGTGGTGGGCGGCAGGGGAACGCACTATTGCCCGCATTGCCAGCTATAAGGCGAATTTCTACGATTTTCTGTATTTCGACCTGTCAGGCCTTCCAGGATCCAAACAATCTCCGCGGAGCGTACCTAGTAAGTTAATGAAATAAAAGAGTATTACAAACGGCACACCGATTGCTCTTTTATAAATGCCAGTGATGTACCGGCTGCTGGATGTAGTCCGGCCAGCCCAAAGAAGAGCAGAAGCCCGGCAAGAGCAACCGCCAACGAAGCGGCCCTCAAAAAAGGGATGACCGGCCGGGAAGTCTGCAGTAGGTACGGTGGAGACAACCACCGTCCACACGATACTTGGGAGGCCAGTGACCAGCGCAGGAGAGCGAAACGCCACTCTTCGGAGTGGCGTTTTTGCGTTTTGAGGAATTTGCGGCATTACCAGGGACACTGTCCTGTTCGATCCCGTGCAAGATGGCCGCTGGAAGATTCCGCAGTAATCTGCCACCAAAGTGGACTTGCCAGCCGGGATGCTTCCCTGTAGTATCGTAATTGCCTATCAAGCGGCTGACGCGGGCCACCCGAAAGCGGGCAGAGCAAGCTCGCCGCCGAGCAAGGAAACTTCGCCGACCGGATCATTCTTTACCAGGTTGCACACGGCGAAAGCTCCCATAGGAAGGGCATCACCGGAGGAAGCGCCGGTCGCACCGTTTCAATCTCGACAAAAGGCCCGGCAATGGGCCTGACGAACGGATGGAGCTCTAGCAAGGCTCCTGCATACCTGGCGGCAGATCTTCTGGGAATCATGGTAAGTTGCGCGCGGAGTTCCGCGCCGCGGCAGTTTGCCCGATGCTATCAAATGATTGGACCGCCAGCCGTCGCGTTCCCCCCGTCCTAACTTGGACAGGCGGCAGGCAAACGGGAAGTTCAGCGCCAGCTCACGACTGGGCAGGAAAAGGCTGAACCTAATAGCGCAATACACCAGGAAGCGCAATGCACCGGATCGCAAAGTGCCAGGAAGTACACTCATGACGACAGAATCGACGCAGCCCCAGACTGAACTGGGGCCAGTTCCGGCCAACGGCCAAGGGCAGTCGCAAGGGCATCGGCGCCGGCGACGCCGGCGGAAAAATAAGAGCAGCCAAGGAGGCGCGCTCCAGACGCAGCAGGCGCAATCTCAGACGCAACGCCCGGCTCAACCTGCTCAGCCCAAGGCGGCGCCCACGCACCAGACGCAGCAGAGCCAGGGTCATTCGCGGAAGAAGAAGAAATTCTTCCAGAAGGGTTCGGCCACGGCGGCGCAGCCCGGCAACAGCATTTCAGGCCCGTCCCAGGGCAAGCGCAAGGGCAGGCAGAAGGTGCCCAGGGAGTTTGTCGGACCGATGGACCACAGCTACCGTGCCGTCAATGGCAACATATCCGACGGTCCGCCTTCCACCATTCAAATTACGAGCAACGGCCATAACAGCCATTACCAGGAGGTCTACGTGCCGGAGCCGGCGGTTCCGGTTCGGGAAGACGCCCCCACGCGCATCTTCTGCTTCATCGAGGATCTGTTTTTCCAGGCCAAGATTCAGGAGACGGCGCGGAAGCTGGGCGTGAAAGTGGAGTTCGTCAAGGGAGCGGACAAGGACGCCGTGGCAAGGCTCGCCGACATGCCGGACGCCGAGCGGCCGACGCTGCTGGTGTTCGACCTGAACAACCTGAATGCCAAGCCGATGACGCTGATTCCGAAGTTCAAGGCCAAGCTGAAGAAGGCAACCTCGATCATCGGCTTTCTGAATCACCTGCAGAGCGATCTGAAACTGAAGGCGATCGAGGCTGGGTGCGACACGGTGATGCCCCGGTCGGCTTTTTCGCAGAGCCTGCCGAACCTGCTGCGCCGCTATGGGATGGAAGAGGAAGAAGAGTACGCCCAGCAGCCAATGTAGCGGGGCGGGATGAGGGTGATGGGAAGAGGGCGTCAGCCGCGGCGGGCGCCCTTTTTTCTTGCTCCTGTCAAAGCTATCCCGGAGGCCAGGTGAGCGGGCGGCCGCCGAGCAGGTGGACGTGGAGATGGTCCACGGTCTGACCGCCGTCCGGGCCGGTGTTCACAACGATGCGGTAGCCGTTGGCAAGTCCCTTGGCGCGGGCGATCTCTGCCGCCACCCACAAGAGGTGACCGAGCAGCGTGCAATCGCCGGGATTGATATCGGCCAGCGAAACGATGTGCCCGCGCGGCGCGATTAACACATGCGCCGGCGCCTGCGGATGAAGATCCGCAAAAGCGTAGCACTGGTCGTCCTGGTAGACGGCGGTGGAGGGAATGCTCCCGTCAACGATCTTGCAAAAGAGGCAACTCATAGCGACACCCGTGTACAGGAAAGCGTTTCGTAAAGTCCCGTCACTTTCCAACATTACCAGCACTTGAATGCGCGGGGAATCTACCGGGGGTGTATAAATATGTTCGCGAGCCGGTCGAGACAGAATTGCCGTGTTTGTGGCTCACTCTTTCCCGGCATGCAACGCTTCGGCTCGCAAGGAGGACATCATGTCGTCACGCACCATCTTCCTGAGCAGGTTGATCGGCCTGTACTGCATTCTCGTCGTATCATCCCTGATCATTCACAGGCAGGCCACCGTGGATACGGTATCTGACCTTTTTCACAGCCCATCGATGATGCTGGTTCTGAGCATCTTCGCGATTGCCGCCGGGCTGGCGATGGTTCTGGCGCACAACATCTGGTCGGGCGGGGTGCTCACAGTGGTTGTTACCCTCGTCGGCTGGTTATCGCTGATCAAGGGCCTGATGTTCCTGTTCCTGCCGTCCAGGCTGGAAACCGAGTGCATCCTGGGGTGGCTCCGCCAACCACACCTTTTCTACGCGTGCATGGCTCCGTCGCTTCTTATCGGCATCTACCTGACCTACGAAGGGTTCAGGTCGAAGCCTGTTTCATAAAACGGCTCGCCGGCCTCAGCTGGAGTGATCGAGAGGGATCTTTCAGGCGGCGGCGCCTTCGCAGATGGAGCAACTAGACTGCTCTTGTTTACAAGGCCGCGCGCCGTTCGCACGCTTTGGCAAGCCGTTGAAGGGCCCAGACAGCGAGCGCCGCGAATACGATCGTTTGCGACACGTGCACCCAAAACCAGAGATCCGTCCCGCCCTCCCAAACCAGGCGCCGCGCGGCATCGTGGGGCCACACCAGAGTAAAGAAAATCAGAAGCCCGATGGCATGGCTTGGAATGGCCGGCACGATGGAGTTGGTCAGGCAGGCTATGGAACCAAATACGACGCCGACCAGAAAGTAGAAAAGGAGCTTGGGCCAGAGGAAACCCTGCGTAGGGCCGTGGGCGAGCGCAAAGAAAAGGGATGAAATCACGACTGCAACCAGGCCGCTGAACTCGCGCTCCAAAATGACCTGACAGTAGCCCCGGAAGGCGGGTTCCTCGGTGAGTGGAGCGGCCACCGAACCCATGAGAATCATGGACACCACGGTGAACAAGGGATAACGGGAAAAGTCGGGAAGAGCGTTTCCCGGCATGCTGACGAGTTGAGACATCACAATCCAGAATCCTGCCAGGGCCACGACCGACAACGTGCCCGCCAGGAGCGACCAGCCAAAGGCCCGAGCCGGCACTGGGTTGGCCCGCAGGAGAAGGCGGCGGGCCTGCGAGGCGCCGCGCGGCCAGCCCTTGCCTCCCAGATACTGCCACATAAGCCACAACACCAGAGCCATGGCGGGGACTGCCCAGGGAACTGCCGGGCTGACGCTGAGATTGGCGCCGACCAGCGCTGACCAGATGCCGGCGCCGAAGACGATGATCAGGAAGCCCAGAATGCCCGACTTGACGATGGCGATTGTCCGGCTGAAGTGAGAAACCATACTTTCTCTGCCTCCTTGAAGACGGTCATACGGAGTCAAAGGGAATTTGGTTCCATTATGCCGCTTCCGGCAGGTTCAGGCAGGCGTGGCCAAGGGGCCGCTGAAACGGGGCAGGAGCACGAAGTCTTTGAGCGCGGAAGCCACTTTTTATTCTGTGCTGGTGGAAGTGGCCAGAGCGTAGTCGCGGCGATTCCCCGGCTGCTAGAATGTTGCGCATGGAAACCATCCAGTACAACTTGCCGCAAAACCGCATTCCTCTTGCCTGGTACAACATTCTTGCCGATCTGCCCAAGCCAATGGCGCCGGTCCTGCACCCAGGCACGCTCAAACCGATCGGACCGGAGGACCTGGCGCCGCTGTTTCCGATGAGCCTGATTATGCAAGAAGTGAGCACGGAGCGGGAGATCGAGATTCCGCCAGAGGTGCGGCAGGTGTACGCGCAGTGGCGTCCTTCGCCGCTCTTCCGCGCGCGCCGCCTGGAGAAGGCGCTGGAAACTCCGGCGCGGATTTACTACAAGTACGAGGGTGTGAGCCCGGCCGGCAGCCACAAGCCGAATACCGCCGTGGCGCAGGCCTACTACAACAAGGTGGAGGGCACCAAACGGCTTTCGACCGAGACGGGAGCCGGGCAGTGGGGCTCGGCGCTGGCCATGGCCTGCGCGTTCTTCGGCCTGGAGTGCAAGGTGTACATGGTGCGGGTGAGCTATAACCAGAAACCGTACCGCCGCGCCCTGATGGAAGCCTTTGGAGCCTCGGTAACCGCCAGCCCGAGCACGGAGACGGAGTCGGGCCGCGCGATTCTGGCCGAGCATCCGGACTCGAACGGCTCGCTGGGCATCGCGATTTCAGAGGCCGTGGAAGTGGCCGCGAAGGACGCAAACACCAAGTACTCACTGGGCAGCGTGTTGAATCACGTGCTGCTGCACCAGACGGTCATCGGGCAGGAGGCGATCGAGCAGATGGCCCTGGCGGACGACGATCCCGACGTGATTATCGGCTGCGCGGGCGGCGGATCGAACTTTGCCGGCCTGGCGATGCCGTACCTGGGCCGCAAGATCAAGGGCCAAAGCCATGCGCGCGTGATCGCCGTTGAGCCTTCGGCCTGCCCCAGCCTGACCAAGGGACCATTCACCTACGACTTTGGCGATACCGCCCATCTGACCCCTCTGGTCAAGATGAACACCCTCGGCAGCACGTTTATTCCTCCGGGAATTCATGCCGGCGGGTTGCGTTACCACGGCATGGCCCCTCTGGTCTCGCACGTGAAGGACCTGGGATTGATCGAGGCCGCCAGCGTGCAGCAACTGGACGCCTTTGCCGCCGGGATTCAGTTTGCGCGGGCGGAGGGAATCATTCCCGCGCCGGAGGCGAACCATGCCATTGCAGTGGCCATTGCCGAAGCCCTGCGCGCCAAGGAAGAAGGAAAGCAGCGGACGATTCTCTTCAATCTTAGCGGGCATGGGCACTTCGACATGCAGTCGTACATCGACTATCAGGCCGGGAAGCTGGAGAACTACGACTATCCGGCGGAGGAGATCGCAATGGCGCTGGCGGGGCTGCCGGTGGTGGGGTAGTTCGGGAAGCGGAGTTAGCCGCGCTCCGCGCGTGTTAGCAAGTTAACCAGATAGGAATCCCAGGTCTCGAAATCGAGACCCGGGGCACCCGGCTATGGTGAAGGTGTGAGTTCGATGTAGTCCAGGACGGCGGGGTCGGGACCGTCAGGAGTTCCCTCAACCCGCAGCAGATCGCCGGGCTTCAAGTCTACGTTGCCCACAGTGTGGCGTGTGGAGTTGTCGCCGTTGGGGTGGTTTGAGGGTAGGGTTGCGTCGGCGGGCCAGGAGTCGGCAGGCTGGCCGTTGATCTTCAACGTGAAGTGAGCGACCCCGCCTCGCAGATCGAAGTATTGGACGGCGATGTTGTAGTGGCCCGCGGGACCGGCGTAGGTCCACTCGGCCGAGCAGCTCCGCTGTTTCTCCTTATCTGAAAGCTCCTCGTCACAAGAAACGGCTTTGCCGCCGGAGACATCCTCCCACGGGGTTACGTCGATGATCTTGTAGCCGGTGAGGCGGGCGTCTTCGGCTTCCATGCGGCTGGGATAGTGGCCGGCGCGGCCTTTTTCATCGGGGATTCCGCTCAATTTCAGGAAATACTGCACAATCGCGTCGCGCCAGACGATGGCGTGGGCGGCCTGATAGACGAGGCGGTCGCGCATCTGCTGATAAAGGAGCTGGTCGATGCGGCCTTTGAGCGTGGCCCACTCGCGGGCAAATTGCGCCGCCTGGGCAGCGCCATCATAGTGGCTGTCGTAGATGTGCTGGATGACGGTTTTGCCGGAGTGCAGCTTGTAGGTGTAGGGCACGTGGTGGAAGAAGAGGAGTAACTCGTCGGGGGTGGTGGCAAGCGACTCGTAGAGTTTTGCTACTTCAGGCGGGTATTGGCCGGCGAAGCCTGTGCCCGTTGCGACGCTGCGGTCCTTCCCCACGCCCTGGGCGTCGGCGTTGTGCCACTGGCCCCAGCCGTTGCGCTCGCTGGATTCGATGTTGGGGCCGTAGTGGCTGCCGGTGATGTCGGTGAGGGTCTGCATGCCGAGCGGGCCGGTGTAGTTCACGTAGGCCGGCCAGGATTGCATGAGCATGTTTGTGACGGTGCGGACCACATCAGGGTCGGTGCTGATGGTCTGGCGCGTCCACTCGGCGGCGATCTCTTCAGGCGAGAGATTGGGGTCCCAGGCCAGGCGGCCGAAGGCGTAGAGATTGGCGAGGGCAAGCGGGGAACCGAGCCAGCGGTCGCGGCCCACTCCGGCGACGGCGACCATTCCTCCTCCACCCCACGGACGTGGACCTGTCCGTGGGGACCCCGCACCGCCGAGGGGTTGATGGAAGGATTTGCCGGCCAGGATTTCCTTGACGGGCGCGGATTGGCCGCCGGCGCGAAGGTCGAAGTCGAGGACCTGCTTCCACATGGGGGCGAGGTAGACGAGATGGCGCTGCTGGCCGGTGTACTCCTGGGTGACCTGGAGTTCCATGGCCTGGCTGGTTTGGCGGAGGCCGGCGTAAAGCGGCGACACGGGCTCCTGGGCCTGGAAATCGATGGGGCCTTCCTTGGTCTGGATGATGACGTTGGCAGCGAATTTGCCGTCGAGGGGGTGGAAGATGTCGTATGCGGCGCGGGCGCGGTCGGCCTTAGGGTCGCGCCAGTCGAGGTGGTGGTTATAGACGAAGGCGCGGTAGAGGACTAGGCCGCCGTGGGGCGCGAGCGCGGCGGCAAGGAGGTTGGCGGCGTCGGCCGGGGTGCGGCCGTAGCTGGAGGGGCCGGGCTGGCCTTCGGAGTCGGCCTTGACGGTGAAGCCGGCGAAGTCGGGGATGAGGTCATATATTTCTTTGGTCTTTGCGTTCCACCAGGCTTTCACAGCCGGGTCGAGGGGGTCGTAGGTGCTGAGGCCGCCGATGGTTTGCGGGCTGGCGATGGCCACGCTCATAGCGAGGCGGACGCCCCAGGGACGCAGGGCATCTGCAACACGCGCCAGTTGTTTCAGATGATCAGAGTCGAGGAGTTGAGGCGCGGCGTTGACGTTGTTCACGTTGAGGCCGTTGATGCCGATGGAGGCAAGGAGGCGGCCGTATTCGGCCACGGGAGCGAGGTCCTGGCGGACGTTGCCGCCCTCAAAAAATATCGACCGGCCGGCGTATCCGCGCTCTATTGTGCCGTCGGGGTTGTCCCATTCGTCGACCCAGCGGATAGGAAGGGCGGGCTGGCAGCGCCAGGGATTCTCAGGACGGAGTTTACCAAGGTCGGCAGAAGCGGCAAAGCGGAGAAGGGCAAACGCACCGTAAAGAGCGCCGCGCTCATCGCCGCCCGTAATGACGAGTTGGTTGTGCTCGCCACAACCGTTATAGTGATCGTTGCATGGAGCTGAGTAAATCCAAAAACCATCGGGCTCGAGGTCGGCAGGTACGGGTATGTCTGGAAGGGCTTTGCGAACCTCCTCCGCTGTGCCGACGATCGTCTGCCCGCCAAACGCGGCCTTCGCACGCGCCGAAAAGGAATAGAAAGGCCCAGTCGCGAGATCGCCAAGATTACGCCGGAGTTCGTGAACCGCGGATTCTTCGATGGCGCCAGTTCCGAGTGCGCGCACATCGCGCGGGTAAAGCACGCGGGCAGTGTGGCCCGCGTAGCGCAGCCAGGCTTGATCGGCTGTTTGCGCGCTCGCGGCTAAGCCGCACGCAAGGAGTACAACCGTAAACACAAAGGCTGCGAGGAAATCGATTTTCTTTTGAAGCATTGTTGTTCTCCCGCCGGCGCTCCCGCTCAGAATCCGTTCTATCACGCCGGAAGGGATCGGCGGCGGTTGATAAACTGAGGTGTTTGCTGATTCGAGGAGGGTTCCGCGATATGCCCAGCACGATGCAGGCGGTAGTCAAGGCTCACGCCGCGCCCGGCATCGAGTTGCGCGAGGTTCCAGTTCCCGCGCCCGGCCCCGGCGAGGTGCTGGTGCGGGTGCAGGCTGCCAGCGTTTGCGGGACCGACCTGCACATCTTCAACTGGGACCCCTGGGCGCAGGGACGCATCCATCCGCCGCTGATTCCGGGCCACGAGTTCTCGGGCGCGGTGGCCGGAGTGGGCCGCGGCGTGACGACGGTGAAAGAGGGCGACCTGGTTTCTGCGGAGATGCACGTGGCCTGCGGCAAGTGCATGCAATGCCGCATCGGCGAGGCACACATCTGCCAGCATGTGCGGATTCTGGGCGTAGACGCGGACGGGGCGTTCGCGAGCTACGCGATTATTCCCGAGAGCAACATCTGGAAGCTGTCGCCGTCGATTCCGCACGAGTATGCCTCGCTGCTGGATCCGCTGGGGAACGCGGTGCATACGGTGCTGGCTGGGGCGATTGCGGCGCAGACTGTGGCCGTGACCGGCTGCGGGGCGATTGGGCTGTTCTCGATTGCCGTGGCCAAGGCCTGCGGAGCGGCGCAGGTGTTTGCCATCGAGGTGAATGCGCGCCGGAGGGCCACGGCCGCCGCGATGGGCGCCGACCTGGCGCTGGACCCAGCGGTGGACAACGCGGAGAAGCGGATTCTGGAGGCTACGGGAGGCACCGGCGTAGACGTTCTGCTGGAGATGTCGGGCAGTCCGGAGGCGATACGGCTGGGCTTTGCGGTGTTGAGGACGGGTGGGCGGGCGTCGCTGCTGGGGATTCCGTCCAGACCCTTCGAGCTGGACTTTGCGCGCGACATCATCTTCAAGGGCGCCATTGTGCAGGGCATCAACGGGCGCAAGATGTTCGAGACGTGGTTCCAGATGGAGGCGTTGCTGGCCACCGGCAAGCTGAACCTGGAGCCGGCGATTACGCACCGCCTGAAGCTGAGCGAGTTTCCGCAGGCCATGGAACTGCTGCAGACGGGCGAGGCAATCAAGGTCGTGATGCGGCCGGAGTAATGGCTATAGCGGCTCCACAATTGCTGTACCCCGAAGCCACTGCCGCTGAGTGGCTTTTTCCTCAAGAAAAGCCACCTTGCTCGATGTCGGCTAGGGCACGTGAATTGTGGAACCGCTCTAGTCTTCCCAGTCGATGACGGCGGGGCGCAGGCCGCGGACGGCGTTGGAAAGATAGACGGCGTCGGCCTGGCGGAGATCCTGGGGATAGAGCACTCTTTCTTGCACCCCAGCGACGAAGACCTGTCGCTGGGGACCCCGCTCTTCCACGTTGTACTGCGATTCCAAGAGATGGCGGCGATGGACGCCGGCAAGCAGTCCACACTCGATGGGCGGCGTGAACCAGCGTCCGTCTTTTTCCAGGAAGATGTTGTGTCTTGCGCCCTCGGTAACCTCGCCGCGCAGGTTGAGAAACAGCACATCGTCAAAGCCGGCCTGGGTTGCGGCTTTCAGGGCCTCCGCGTAAAGAGGCTTGTGCGTTGTCTTGTGAAAGAGCATGGGGTCCCGGGGATCGGTGCGCTGGGAGGCTATGCACGCGCGCACAGGCTGGACGCCGGCGGGGATCGTGCTCGCGGACAGGGGTTCGTCCGTAATTTGCAGGTTGCCCTCGCGGTTGAGCAGGAAGCGTACCTTGCGAGGCTGCCGATCCCCGAATGCCGCCGCGTAAGCCAGCAGCGCTGCCTTCGCCTCGGCGCGGTTGCAGGGGAATCCGAAGTAGTGAGCCGAATCTTCGAGCCGGTCGAGGTGCAATTCGATGAACGGATACCCGAGTCGCCAGAGCAAGCTCTCCAGAAGCTCGAAGCGCTCCGGGATGCGGTCGCCGGCAGAGGTGAGAAACTCCGCCTTCAAGAGGCATTCGCGGAACTCGCCGGCCGGGTCGGAGTCGATGACGATGCCGCTGCCGACGCCCATTGTGCCGCACTCGCCGTCGAGTTCGAGGGTGCGAATGGCTACGTTGAAGACGGTCTGATCTTTTGAAAAAAAGCCGATGGCGCCGGTGTAGACGCCTCTCGGTTGCTCCTCGATCTTTGCCAGCAGTTGCATGGCGCGGACTTTAGGCGCGCCGGTGATGGAGCCGCAGGGAAAGAGCGCGCGGAAGATCTGATGGAAGCCGATTTCAGGGCGGAGTTCGCCGGTGACGGTCGAGGTCATTTGCAATAAGGTCGGATAGCGCTCGACGGCGAAGAGGCTTTCGACGCGGACGCTGCCAAAGGCGCAGAGGCGGCCGAGGTCGTTGCGCAGCAGGTCTACGATCATCACGTTTTCGCTGCGATTCTTGGGGTCGTTGCGGAGCCACTCCGCCAAGGCTCGGTCTTCGCGGGTGGTGCGGCCGCGGGGCGCGGTTCCTTTCATGGGGCGGGTGGTGATGCGCCGCGCGGGGCCGTGATCTTCCAAACGGAAGAAGAGCTCGGGTGAAAAGGAAAGGATGCGTCGGTTGGGCTGCCAATGCAAGAGCGCGCCGTACGGAACCGGCTGGCGGCCGCAGAGGCGCCGATAAAGCGCGGCAGGGCTGCCTGGGGCATGTACGTGCAAGGGAACGGTGAAGTTGAGTTGATAGATGTCGCCGGCGCGAATCCACTCATGGATGGCCGCGATGCGCTCGCCGTATTGCGGTTCTGTGAGGCCGAAGCTGGCATCAAGCGGCGTGCCGGGTGACGGCTGTTGGTCTTCGGGGGTAGCACCGAATTGGGCAAGACCGGGAGGATCGCCGTCGAGGAAAGCTCCTGTCTGATGGTCGAAGAGCCAGGGACGGTCATAGATGCCGAACCAAGCCAGGGGTTGGGCCAGCGGCTGACCGGGCCGGCTGGGCCGCATGGCGGCCGTGGGTTCAAAGAAGTTGCCGCACTCGTAGGTGAAAAAGCCAGCGGCAAATAGGCCGGCCGCAACGGTGCTCTCGATTTCCGTGAAGAGATTTGGGAGTTCCGCCGATTCGTTGGCCACGACTACGCGCAGGGGTACGGTGAAGAGGCGGGTCAAGGAGTCTGGTGGGTACTCCGGCGGGGACTCTGAGTGGGACTCTGTCGCGGCGGGCTTTGCGCACTCCAACAGCACCGTCGCCGGCGCATGCTCCACCAGCGCGTACAGTTCCGGCGGAGGGGAATGCCAGCGGTTCATGCAGGGAGGGCCTGTTACTTAACCGTCAGCGCCATGGTGGTGGAATTGGTGATGGCAGTGACGCCGTTGCTGGACTGGGCGGTGACGTACACCGTGTAAGTGCCCGCGGGGGTAGCGGGATTCGGAGGCGGGCCGTGGTGTTCGTAGTCGTAGCGAGGATTGCAGGCCGTTGTGCCCAGCATGGTGACCAGGCCGAGCAGGGCCAGCAGCGAGAGCCGGTTGAGCCAGGGGCGGCGGCGAACTCCCCAGGCAAGACCGCCCAGGCCCAGCGCGCCGGGCAGCAGAAACGCCCAGGCGATGGAGTTGGAGCGGAGATGAGCCGCCGAGGTTACCGGGCCTTGGGATCCCAGCTGCGTAGTAATGACCATCGAACTGGTGATTGCGGCGGTGGCGTTGGGCAGGATTTCAACGTTCTCCGGGGTAAAGGTGCAGGAAGCCTGGTCGGGAAGGCCGGAGCAAGAGAGCGTAACAAACATCGGCGCCGTCAACGCGGAACTGTTCTGCGGCGTGACGGAGGCGGTGACCGTTCCCGATTGGCCGGGGGTGAGAGAGAGGGTGGCCGGCGCGACGGAAATCAGAAAATTGGGCGTGGAACTGGCCTGGGCTTGCGCGCCGGATGCCTGTGAGGTTGAGCCCTGGTGGGTGGCGTCGCCGGCATAAACCGCGGTCAGCGAGTGATCGCCGGCTGGCAGGTCAAGCACGATGCTGGCTTGGCCCTGGGCATTCAGCGCCGCGCCGGCCAGTTGGCTGCTGTAGTCGCTGATGGCGACGGCGCCGGTTGCCGGAAGCCCATCTTCGCCTGTTACGGTCACGGCGACGATGGCCTGCGTGCGCCCATCCTGATCGCGGGTCTCCACGGTCACCGCAGTCTGCGTGGCCAGGGGCTGCGCATTCCACCCCAGCGACGAAGACCTGTCGCTGCGAACCCCGGCATTCTCCGCAGCCATTGCCAACGCGGGCATCGCCAGCGCGATACCCAGTCCTGCAACCACCTCAAGCCGCAAACCGCGGCAGATTATGCCTCTCACGTGCACCTGCTCCAAATCTCAAATAAACTCGCGTATGCCCCTGTTGCCGAAGCGTAGAACCTTATTGTATCCGGCGAGGGCGCGCCGGAGCTATTCGGCGCACAATGATCTCCCCAAAAAATGAGAGTCGCCTCCATGACTATCCCTGCAATGGTTGGACGCGCAGCGCCGGGAATGGGGAGTGCGGGAGAAGGGGTCAACGGCCAGTGACAGGCAGACGGGGCCATCGGACGACGAAAACGGGAAACAATGATATGCTCTTGACCATTGACCCTCCCCCGCCAACGCAGGGCGCAGAGCCAAGTAAGAGTGCGGCATGAAATCCTGCCCGATTTGCGATACGCCTTATCCAGACCAGCGCACTACATGCCCCGTCGACGGGGCAGTTCTGATCGGGTCGCCGGATCTCGAGCCCGGCCATATCGTGCGCGGCAAATACCGCATTGAGCGCAAACTGGGCCAAGGCGGGATGGGTGTTGTCTACCTGGCCGAGCACCTGATGCTTGGGGGGGAATTGGCGCTCAAGTTCCTGGCCACCGATCTGAGCCGCAATCCCCAATTTATCAAGCGCTTCCGCCAGGAGGCGCGGGCAGCTTATCTGTTGCGGCATCCCAACATCGTCGAGGTTGCCGACCTAGACCAGGACGAGGACGGCTCCCTGTTTATTGCGATGGAGTATGTGGCCGGTCCGAGCTTACGCGCAGTCCTTCATCAGGCGCCCCACGGCCTACCGGTCGCGCGAGCTCTGCACATCGCCCGCGGGTTGGCCGCCGGTCTGGCCGCGGCCCACGCCCGCGGCGCCATTCATAGGGACATCAAGCCGGAGAATATCCTGCTGGGAGCGCAACACGACGGCGGGGAGCAGGCCAAGGTGCTGGACTTCGGCATTGCCGCCATGACCGAGGGCATCACCAACCTGAGCCACACGCACGGGGTGCTTCTTACCCCGGAATACGCCGCGCCCGAGCAGTGGCGTGGCACGCCAGCCGCCGAGTTGGACGGCCGCACCGACCTCTACGCCCTGGGTTGCGTCCTCTACGAGATGCTCGCCGGGCGTCCGCCTTACCATGCCCAGAACATAGAAGGCTGGATGTTCCAGCACCTGCAGGGAGTGCCCGTGCCGCTCTGCAACCTGCGGCCGAATCTCGCCAGGGAGCATCCGGGTCTGGAAGCGGTTGTCATGCGCCTGCTGGCCCGGGAGCGTGAGCAGCGCTTCCCTTCGGCGCCAGCCTTGTTGGAGGCGCTTGCGCCCCCGCCGCCCGGGCCCAAACCCGTAACCATCGTCGAGCCGCCGCCGCTGTCACAGCAGCCCACGCCGGCGCCGGAACCCGAACCCATCCCGCAGCGCGCTGGAATCCCGAAGTGGGCCGTGGCGGCAGCTGTGATCGTTGTCGGCCTGGGAATTGGGTTCGCTGCATGGTTCTCGCTCTCCACGCCCACGACGGCTATCCCCGTACTCACTCCGGGCGGAGGAACCTACGCCGAAGCGCAATCAGTAGCGATCTCCGACGCAACCCCGAACGCAACCATCCACTACACGGTGGACGGCAGCCCGCCTACGGAGGCATCGCGCATCTACACCCAGCCCATATCGTCGTTGCCCAGCGGCGCCGTGCTCCGCGCCATGGCCACTGCCAACAACCACAGGCCCAGTTCCGATGTCACCGGCGTCTACATCTGGCTCGAATCCGCCCGGCCCGCGGCAAACCCGCCGTGGAGCAGCGTCTACGGCCAGGGCAAGTCCAGCTACGACGCCAAGCAATACGTCCAGGCGCGCACGCTCTTTGCCCAGGCCTGCGATGGCGGAGAGATGAGAGCCTGCAACTACCTCGGCTATCTCTACGCCCAGGGCCTCGGCGGCCCACAGAGTGTGCAGATGGCGCGCGAGGTCTACCAGAAGGCCTGCGACCAGGGGACCTTGTCCAGTTGCGCCAGCCTCGGTTCGCTCTACCAGGACGCTGGTAACACCGGCGATGCTCGCAAGTACTTTCAGAAAGCCTGCGACGGCGGATTGTCGGAGGCCTGCGGTTTGCTGCGCGGGGTGCAGTGAGCCGTTACGCGTTGGAAACGATCTTCCGGACAGAGGCAAAGACTTCCCGATGAGGGTGAGGGATCACGGCGAACGAATTCGCGGGAGGATGAGATGAGAACAAGGACGACGGCTCGATGGGCGCTGGCTGCGGCCATGGCCGTCGCGGCTGTGCGGGTTCTGGCGCAACAGGATGAGGGGCCGATTCTGCGGCCGAAGACGCCGCCAGCCAAGCCAGGCGGCCCAACGCTGGTGGTGATGTGCGATCTGGCGTGCAACTGGACGCTGGACGGCAAAGGAATGGGCAAAATCGGTGAAACTGATTCGAAAAGAGCGCCGGTTTCGCCGGGCCACCACTTGGTGGACGCAGTAACCCTGGACGGCCTGGACAAAGTCGAGAATGAGGTTGACATCAAGGCGTCCGGACGGACCATGTTGAGTCTCAAACTTCAGCCCGTACGCGATGCGCGGGAAGCGGCTGCCCGGTCGCGGGATCTCCAACAAGCAGGCGAGTGGTTCAAGGAGGGGGCGGCGCTCTACGACCAGAAGCGCTACGAGGAAGCCAGACGGCTCCTTGAGAAGGCCTGCGACGGCGGGGAGATGGCTGGATGCTGGAACCTCGGCAAGCTCTACGATCATGGCCAGGGCCTGCCCCAGGACTATACCCAGGCGCGTGCGCTTTATCTGAAGGCTTGTGCCGGCGGAGAGCTGCATGGATGCGCCAACCTCGGTCTTCTCCACGCCAATGGCCAAGGCGCGAGCCAGGATTATGCCCAGGCGCGAGCGTTTTTTCAGAAGGCCTGCGATGGCGGGGAGATGCACGGATGCGCCAACCTTGGCCGTTTGTACGCCAATGGTCTCGGTGTGAGCCGGGATTATGCCCAGGCGCGGACGTTTTTTCAGAAGACCTGCGATAGCGGATTGATGGCCGGATGCAGCGAACTAGGCAATCTCTACGACAGCGGCCTGGGTGTGGCGCAGGACTACGCCCAGGCGCGCACGCTTTATCAGAAGGCCTGCGACGGCGGAGAAATGGCCGCATGCCGCGGTCTCGGCGTACTCTACCAGTCTGGCCTAGGCGTGGCGCCGGACGGCGCTCAAGCTCGTGCGCTTTATCAGAAGGCCTGCGACGGCGGATTTATTCTCGGATGCTACGACCTCGGCCTGTTCTACCAGTTTGGCCTGGGCATGAGCGAGGACTACGCTCAGGCTCGCGCGCTTTATCAGAAGGCCTGCGACGGCGGAGAAATGGCCGGATGCCGCGGTCTTGGCGTGCTCTACCAGTCTGGCCAGGGCGTGGAGGAGAACGACGCTCAAGCTCGTACGCTTTATCAGAAGGCCTGCGACGGCGGAGATGTCGACGGATGCAACTGGCTCGGCGTGCTTTACGAGAAAGGCCGTGGAGGGGCACGGGACCAGGAGCAGGCGCGCGCGCTATACAAAAAGGCTTGCGACGGCGGGGTCGGGCAAGCCTGCACCAACCTGCGCAACCTGCACTAAGCCACGGAGCCGTTGGGATGCGGCCCTTCGCACCGCGCTATGCTCTTTCTTTGAGGTGCATCGACATGACCCAGGCCGCTATCCGCCCCCAGCTTGCCCACCTGACCGCAACGCTCGATGAACTGCGCGCCAAAGGCACCTATTTCAAACTGCGCATTCTCGACGATCAGCAGGCGCCGGTGTGCCACTACGACGGACGGCAGGTGATCAACCTGGCCAGCAACAACTACCTGGGCCTGGCCAACCACCCCAAGTTGATTGAAGCGGCGCTTGCCGCCACGCGGGCCTTCGGGGTGGGTTCGG
>JBKQRH010000073.1:0-32104 GCA_052326045.1 Occallatibacter sp.
GTACGGAAAGATGGACGCGGTCAAGATCGACCTGAAGGCGTTCACCGAGTCGTATTACAGCAAAGTGGTCACGGGGCAGTTGAAGCCGGTGCTGGATTCGCTGGTCACGCTCAAGAAAATGGGCAAGTGGACGGAGATCGTTTACCTGGTGGTGCCCACACTCAACGATGGCGAGCAAGAATTCCGCGGGCTGGCGCAATGGATCAAGACGAACCTGGGCGGGGATGTGCCGCTGCACTTCACGCAATACCATCCGGAATACCTGTTGAAGAACCTGCCCATCACGCCGGTCGAGACGCTGGAACGCGCCAAGGCGATTGCCGACGCCGAGGGGCTGCACTACGTGTACATCGGCAATGTGCCGGGACATCCCTCGCAGAATACCTACTGCCCGCAGTGCAAACGCATGCTGGTGGAACGGGTGGGATTCACGGCGAGCCAGATGCTGATCGAGAAGGGCGCTTGCCCATTCTGCCATCACGCAATCCCGGGCGTCTGGCACGTATAAGCGCGCAGAGGAGGCTTGGCAAATGAAGATCGAGCGAAGTTTCAGATGGGGCTGGCTGGCGGTTGCAGCGATCGCGCTGCTGGTGTTTGCGCCGCTCCAGGACACGCGCGCCGACGGACAGGAAAAGGCGGGACAAGCGAACGCTGAGAAAGCGGCACAGGAGGGGGCGAAGGTGAGACAAGCTGGAGTAGCGGGCAGTTTCTATCCGGCCGATCCAAAAGAACTTTCGGCAATGATGGACGAGATGCTGGCCAAGGCCACGCCGCCGGCCATCAAAGACCCGATTCTGGCCGTGGTTGCGCCGCACGCCGGCTATCAGTACTCCGGCCCCGTGGCTGCCTACACCTACGCGGAGCTGAAGGGGCGCAAGTTTTCGCGCGTGGTGGTGATCGCGCCATCGCATTACGAATCCTTCGACTTCACCTCAGTCTATGAGGGCGATGCTTACGCGACGCCGCTGGGAAATGTGCAGGTGGACAAGGCATTTGCGCGGCAGTTGGCGAAGATGAGCTCGACCATGCAGCTTTCCAGCCAGGGACACACTGCCACGCCAGCAGGCGCGGAACACGCGGTCGAGGTGCAGTTGCCGTGGCTGCAAAAGGTGCTGGGCAATTTTGAAGTTGTGCCCATCGTGATGGGAGACCAGAGCTACGAGAGCAGCCGCGCGCTGGGAGTGGCGCTGGCAAAGCTGATCAAGAGCGACAGCAAGGGCAGCGAAACGCTGGTTCTGGCCAGCTCCGATTTGTCCCACTACCACACCTACGACGAGGCGGTAAAGATCGACCACAAGACGCTGAGCGCCCTTGAGGCGTGGGACTACCTGAGCATGTCGCGGAACTTTCAGTCGCGGGTATGGGAAGCCTGCGGCGGCGCGCCCATCGTGGCCGCAATGATCTACGCCGAGCGCATGGGAGCGAACCAGGCGCGGGTGCTCAAGTACGCGAATTCAGGCGACATTACGGGCGACCGCTCGCGCGTGGTCGGATACAGCGCGGACGTTTTTGTGAAGGCTCCGAGCGGAAAGGCAGTGGAGACTCCGTTCTCGCTGAGCGAGCAGGAAAAGAGCGAGTTGCTCAAGTTGGCGCGCAAGTCGGTGGAGTATATGGTTCAGGAAAAGAACCCGTATGAGCCGCTGGCGAGCGCGAGCGAAGCGCTGAACCAGGAGCGCGGCGCGTTTGTGACTCTGAAGGAGTTCGGCGCATTGCGGGGATGCATCGGCTACACCTCGGCGGTCAAGCCTCTCTACATGACCGTGCGGGACACGGCCACGCTGGCCGCCCTGCGCGATCCACGGTTCCGGCCGGTGGACGCATCGGAGCTGCCGCAGCTCGAATACGAAATTTCCGTGCTGTCGCCCCTGCGGCGCGTCACGGACATTGAACAGATCAAGGTCGGCCAGCACGGATTGCTCATGAAGAACGGCGACTACGAGGGCCTGCTGCTGCCGCAGGTGCCGGTGGAAGAGAAATGGGACCGGCAGACGTTCCTGGAACAGACCTGCGCCAAGGCAGGCATGGGTTCAGGCTGCTGGAAGGATGAGGATACAGACATCTTCATGTTTACGGCAGTGGTATTCAGCGAGCACAAATCGTAGGAGCTTCCGGGAATGGCGTAGTTTGCGGGGTTGGCGACCAACCTCCCAGAGACTTTGGGAGTTGTGAGTACAATCGCGATTTTTCGCCCGTCATCTCTGGGAGGATTCTAAACCTTTTTCGGCTATCACCTTCTGCAGTTGCTCCTTCGCACAGCCGCGTGAGTCGTGACCCGGTTTGCCTGAAAACTTGATGTTGCCATCTAGGGACTGTGCCTCTGCAACCTCGCCCGACACAGCGTCATAAATGATGATTCCCCAGACTGTTGAACACTCGTACTTTCGGCAGCCGTCGAACTGAAATACAACAGGACCACACGAGCTGAAATACACTTTCCAATCCGGTTCTGCAAACGAGAATTCGTCACCCAGCGTTCCAGAAGTCCAAACCTCTTTCCAATTTGTTTCATCAACACGATTAAATACGTACAACTGCCAACCTCTTTTGCCGGAAACGACAACAGCGGCCGTCCTATCAGTCAAAAGCCGTAAATCGGTAATCTCGCCGTCTAGTCTTTGGAGCGTCGACGTGAGGCCCGACAACTGTTTAGGTGTGATGCCGACCTGATCACGGGTGGGTGCAGCGGCTACAGTAGTGGTTAGAATTGCGCCGAGCACTAAGCTGAGCACCACGATCTTCTTAGGGATCACCTTCATGTCCATTTTCCTTGCCTCCCAGTGGCTTAGATATTCTCGACTGCGCTGCACGCCAAAAATGTGATGGTTCACGAGAACAGTCTATTACACTCATAGTTCTGACGGGCCTCAATTTTGGCCGAATCACCGGCAAACCGGAAACTGCAACCCTATCGAGCTTCCGCTATCTCCGCATCGACTTCTCTTCCAGGCTTACCCGCGCGGCAAGCAGAGCCGGGGCCAGGTTGATGGCGGCGCTGAGAGCCGCGGTTCTCCAGAAGCCGAAGACCGGGATGAGGTAGGTGGCCAACAAGAGCGCGCCCGCGCATCCGCCCAGCAGATCGAGGGCATAGAGCGCGCCCAGTTTTGTCCGGCCGCCGTTGCCGTGAAGGTATATTTGGGCCGCGATGAGGAATTGATAGCCTCCTAACATTCCCGAGAGCGCAGCCAAAGCGGGGAAGGCAAGCTGCGCCGCCAAACCCGTAGCCGCCACGCCGGAGACCTTCCCGAGCAGGCTGACCGCAAAGATCAGAGCAGGGGCGGAGAGGGCGAGCAGGAACTGGCTGGCTGCAAGGGCGCGGCAGGGCGGAGGATGGCTCAAACGAATGCGGCGCAGCGCGAGCCAACTTCCCAGGGCAATGCCGGCCATGCACATGCCGATGAGGATCGCAAGCTGGTTATACACGTAGCCATAGATGGACTGGAAGGCCAGCAGCAGGAGAATTTGCAGAGTGATGAGCGTGAAGCCGGTTGCGGCCGCGCAGAAGGCCGCGGCGGAGCGGGCGCGCCGCTCGCGAGCGGGCACAAACGCCAGAATTGCCGCCGCAAGCAACAAGACGATCAGGGTTGCGCCGATGACGGCGGAGAAGCGGATGCGCGCCGCCGCGCGGAAGCAGTTGGAGTAGCCGGACTTGAACTGCGCGCTCCACAGCACAATGTCGAAGTAATAGGCGATGGGCGCGAAATCGCGATTGACCGGCGTGGACGCCAGAGGCCGCAGTTGCTCGCGAACCTGCTCCATGCGATCAGGCATCATGCGGTAGGGGATGAAGTATTCCCGGACATACTGCGTCTTCAGCTTCCGCTCCCGCAACCTGGAAATCAAAGTCTGGGGATTGTCGGTCAGAAGACCAGGTTGCGTAGCGGCGAAGAAGTGGATGGTCTCGCCGGGGATGGCGGCAACGTAGGGGAAGACTTCCGTGAGAGTGCGCTGAATGCAGCGCAGGAACTGGGCCAGGTCTGGGCTGATGGTTTCCTCCGAGGAGCGCAGTTCGAGGGCCAGCAGCCCGCCCGGCGCGAGGCGATCGCGAGCGGAACGAAAGAACTCGGCGGTGTAGAAGCGGTTCAACTGCGCGGTCTGCGGATCGGGCACATTCAGAACGATCACGTCGAATGCGTTGGCAGTCGTCTTCAGATAGCGCCGGCCATCCGCGTAGTGGGTATGAACGCGAGGGTCAGATAAAGCAGCGGACTGCGCGGGGAAGAACTGCCGCGCCATGCCGATGAGAGCGGGATCCAGTTCAACGTAGTCGATGCGCTCGACGGTGGGATGCTGGAGCGCCTGGGCAATGCCGCCGTTCACGCCGCCGCCGATGAGGAGGACGCGCGTGGGCGCCGGGTGCTCCAACAGAGCGTAGTGAACTGCCTCTTCGGCGGCAGCCTCGTCGGGCGCGTTGGCGAGGATTACGCCGTTGTCATAGATGCTTCGTATATTGCCGGTTTCAGTGACCGTCAGGTTGCCGTAGATGGAGTCGCGCGATCCGACCAGGCGAAATCCCCGCCACAGACGCGCCCGCGCGGAGCTGTCCAACGACGGCGCAACAAATATAAGGAGAGGAACGGCGAGAAGCGCCGCTGCAACCGTCACGGCAGCAAGCTGCCTGCGGCTCATCCGGAACGACAGGACAACTGCCATGCACAGGTTGAGGATGGAGACGACAGCCGCGATCTGAAAGGGATCAAGAAAGCGCAACAACACGATGCTGGCCACGATTCCCCCGAAGGCGGAGCCGGCGGCTTCAAGCAGGTAAGCCGAACCGGCAGCGAGGCGGGCGGAGACGGCGCACTCAGTCTCGTACATCCGAGCCGCGGCCACGAAAACCGCCCCTGAGACAACGCAGACCAGGCTGAGACAGGCCAGGGTTGTAAGGAGCATCGGCAGCGGTCCGACCAGCTCGCCCGGCACCGTCTGAAAAATGGATTTGGAGGCGCGCAATGCCCATATGGTTGGCGGCAGGCTGACCGCGAGCAGAGATTCGAGCGTGGCGACCGCCCGGCGCGCGTTGTTTCCGCCCAGCGTGAAACCGGCGCACAGGCTGCTGCCGGCAGCGGTCCAGAAGAGCCAGGCGGCCAACATGATTCCCAGCGACATCTCGTTGCCGCTGAAAACGACGATCAGCTCCCGCATGAGAACGATCTGCGCGATGACCGCGCTGAAGCCTATCAGCGCCAGAGCCGCGTTTACGGCAGAGACCGGCTTTTGCGCGCCTTGCGTGTTGACGGGCTGTAGGGGCGATTCCACCAGAACGGAATTAGAATCCAGTTGTCTTTGAAAAGCAAGGGCTGCAAAACAGAGGCTCAGTCGAGCGCCTTGTGGAAGCGGAGGATGGCGATCAAGAGCAGGCTGAATCCCAGGCCGGCCATGGCCGCCATCTGGGGCCAGAGAACCTCAAAGCCCACGCCTTTGAGATAAGCGCCGCGAAGCACGATCAGAAAATAGCGGAGCGGCACGGCATAGGTGAAATATTGCATCCACTGCGGCATGGTGCTGATGGGAAATCCGAAGCCGGAGAAGGCGACGGCGGGCATGATAAAGAAGAAGGCGGTCACCATGGCCTGCTGCTGCGTGGAGGAGACGGTTGAAATGAGCAGGCCCACGCCCAGCATGCACAGGATGAAAAGAATCGAGCCCGTCAACAATACCGAGATATGGCCGCGAAATGGGATCTGGAACCACAGAGTCCCGACTGCCGCAATCAGCGCAACATCGAACATGCCAATCAGAAAGGCGGGCAGGGTTTTGCCGAGGATAAACTCGGCCGGACGGATGGGCGTAACCATGATCTGCTCGAGAGTGCCGATCTCGCGCTCGCGAACCACCCCAAAGGCCGTCAGAGTGATGACCAGCACCAGGGTCAGGCTGCCGATGACTCCCGGCACAAAAAACCAGCGGCTGCTCAATCCGGGGTTATACCAGGGGCGGGGCTCAAGCTCGACCGAGGGGATGGCCTCGACCAGTTGCGGCGCGATGCGGTTGATGCGGTCCTGCTGGTAGTTGCGGGCAAAGCCAAGCGCGATCTGCGTGATGTAGCCGGAGGCAATCAGCGCGGTGTTGGAGTTGGTGGCATCCACGATCACTTGCAGCGGCGCGGTCTGTCCCTTGCGCAACTTTTGCGCAAAGCCGGCGTCGATCTCCAGGCCCACCGTAGTCTTTCCCTGTTCGATGAGATCGCCGATCTGGCGGGAATCAGTGAGTTGGCGCTGCACGTCGAAGTAGGGGCTGGAAGAGAAGAGCGAGATCAGCTCACGGCTCTCCTGGCTGTGATCCAGATCGAGCACCACAGTCGGAACGTGACGGATCTCGTAAGTGGCCGCGTATCCAAAGATCATCATCTGAATGATGGGCGGCCCGAAGAGCAGAAAGCGCGTCCGCTTGTCGCGGAAGACCTGGATAAACTCCTTGATCAACATCTGCTTCAGGCGCCCCAGCATAGGTTCTCCTTTACGTGAGCCTCTTGTGGAATGAGCGGGTGGCCAGCAGCGCCAGCAATAACGCGAAGACGGCCAGCGGAACCAGGTCGGCGGCAAGCAAGGCGGTGGGCGTGCCTTTGAGGAATATCTTCTTCAGCACCGAGACGTAATAGCGCGCCGGCACAATGCGCGTGATCCACTGCAGGGCAACGGGCATCTGCTCGATGGAAAACAGAAAACCGGAGAGCAGGAAGGCCGGAAGGAAGGTGACCAGCAGCGCGATCTGGCATGCGGCAAACTGGCCCTTTGCCAGCACGGAGATGAAGAATCCGAGCGAGAGCACAACCACCAGGAACATGGCGGAGCAGACGAGCAGCGTGACGTAAGAGCCGCGAAAAGGGACATGGAACCAATAGATCGCGATCACGGCGCAGACCATCACGTCGAACATGCCGAGGACAAAATACGGCGCCAGCTTGCCCAGCATGATCTCCATGGCGCTCACCGGAGTTGAAATCAACTGCTCCATGGTTCCGCGCTCCCATTCGCGCGCGATGGTGAGCGAGGTGAGGAATGCGCCGAGGACCGACATGACCAGGGCCAGCACGCCGGGAATGATGAAGGCGCTGCTTTCGAGATTCTCGTTGTACCAGGTGCGGGTTTCCACGCTGACCGCGGCAGGCTGGATGGACTGGCCGCGCTGGCGAAGCCAGGCGATTTGAATCTCGGACGAATAGCCCTGGACGACGGCCTGGGTGTAGCCGATGAGAACGTTGGCGGTATTGTCATCGGTAGCGTCGACGAGCGCCTGAACCTGCACCGGGCCGCCTTCACTCAGCCGCCGGGAAAAATCCCAGGGAATGACAATCCCCATTTTGGCGTGACCGTCGTCGAGCGCCTGGGTGAGCGCTGGATAGCCGTTCACCGCGCGGGCAATGGTGAAGTATTTGCTGGCCTGAAAGTGTTTGAGCAGGTCTTGACTTTGCTGGCTGCCGTCGCGGTCGTATACATAAACGGGAAGCCCCTTGAGATCGAGATTGACGCCGTAACCGAAGAGCAGCATCAGGGTCACCGGCATGATGACGACAATGAACAGGCTGCGCGAATCGCGGAGAATCTGGACGACCTCTTTTTTAGCCACTGCCAGCAAGCGATTGAAGCTCATGGTTTCATCTCCCCCGCCGCGTCGCGCCCGGTGGTGACAGAGACGAACACGTCTTCCAGCGTGGGGCGTATCTTTTCGATGCCGCCGACAGCGATGCCGTGCTCCTTCAGGTACATCTCGATTTGCGGAATCGCCGCGACGGCATCCAGCACCACGAGGTGCAGCGCGTTCCCGAAGACCGCGGCATCCAGGACGCCGGGGGCCGATTGCAGCGCCTCCACCGCGTCGCCCAGCGGCTCGCACTCGACCAGGAGCAGTTCACCCTTCATCGAGTCACGCTTCAACTCCGAGGGAGTGCCGAGGGCGACTATGCTGCCGCGAAAGATCAACGCCAGACGGTTGCAGTATTCGGCCTCCTGCATGTAATGCGTGGTCACAAAAACGGTCACGCCCTCCTCCGCCATGTGGTGAATCAGATCCCAGAACTTGCGCCGCGAGATGGGATCGACTCCGGAGGTGGGCTCATCGAGAAAGAGAATGGGCGGCTTGTGCAGCACGGCGCAGCCCAGCGCCAGGCGCTGCTTCCACCCGCCCGGCAGCGTGCCGGTAATGAGATTCTCCTGGCCCTTGAGGCCAGCCATGGCAAGCGCCCAATCGATCCGCTCTCCGAGCACATTGGAGGGCACGCTGTAGAGGCCGGCGAAGAGGCGCAGGTTCTCGATCACCTTGAGATCGTTATAGAGAGAAAACTTTTGCGACATGTAGCCGATGTTCTGACGCACCGCTTCAGGCTCGCGGCTTACGTCGTGCCCGGCCACGGATGCGCGCCCCGAGGTCGGCTTCAGCAGGCCGCAGAGCATGCGAATGGTGGTCGATTTGCCCGCTCCGTTCGGTCCGAGAAAGCCGAAGACCTCGCCTGCAGGAATCTCGAGGTTGATCCGATCGACGGCCACAAAGCCGCCGAAGCGTTTGCACAGGTTCTCCACCACGACTGAATAGTTGTGTTCAGCCATGGGTTGCGCCTCCACTGCCGACCGCATCGACAAACAGGTCTTCAATGGTCGGCGCCACGAGCTGAATCGCATCGAAGCTCACGCGCGCGGCTCGCAGACGCGCCTCGAACTCAGGAATGCGGCGGGGCGCATCGTCAACCACGAGATGCAGGCCGTCGCCGGTAAGCACCAGGCTGGAGATTCCGTCCGCGTGCTCGAGTTGGCTGCGTAAAGCGCGCGGCTCCGGCCCGGTCACCGACAACACGCCCTTGCCCATCGTGGTCTTCAGGTTCGCGGGCGTGTCGCAGAAGAGCAGCTTGCCCTGGTGCAGGAGGGCGACGCGATGACAGCGCTCGGCTTCATCGAGATACGCGGTCGAGGTCAGAATCGCCACGCCCTCCGAGATCAGTTCATACAGGATGCGCCAGAAGTCGCGGCGCGAGACAGGATCGACGCCCGTGGTCGGCTCATCGAGAAGAATCACCTTGGGACGGTGAATGAGCGCGCAGACCAGGCTGAGCTTTTGCTTCATGCCGCCGGAAAGTTTGCCGGCCAGCCGCGCGGGAAACTCCGCCATGCCGGCAGCCTGGAGCAGTTGCGAGGAACGCTGCCGGCGTTCGGCCTTTTTAACGCCGAACAGGTCCGCGTAGAAGCGGATGTTTTCATCCACGGTGAGATCTTCATACAACCCGAAACGCTGCGGCATGTAGCTGAGGGCGTGTTTGGCGCCCTCGGGATTGCGCACCACATCAAAGCCGGCAACGGCGGCATTGCCCGCATCCGGCGGCATGATGCCCGCCAACATGCGCAGCGTGGTTGTTTTCCCAGCGCCGTCAGGACCGACCAGGCCGAAGATCTCTCCGGCGCGCACATCAAAGCTCAGCGCATCCACAGCGCGCACGCCGGGAAAACTTTTCGTGAGTCCATCGGCGACGATCACGGGTTGGGGCTGATCCGTCATTGCTTTGCAGGCGCTGCCGCCGGGGAATGCGCTTCTTGCGTAGCCGCGGCCAGATCCAGGCGGGCATCGGCGGGCATGCCCGGCTTGAGTTCGTGATCCGGATTGTCGATATCGATTTTGATCCGGTAGACGAGCGTGACGCGCTCCTGGTAAGTCTGAACGCTCTTGGGCGTGAACTCGGCGCTGGAGGAGATGAACGAGATGCGTCCGTGATACCGCTTGCCGGGATAGGTATCGGTGGTGACGGCGGCGTCCTGGCCCCAATGAATTTTGCCCAAATCGGTCTCGGCGATATACGCGCGCAGCCAGATGTGATCGAGGTCGGCGAGCGTGACCACCGGAGTTCCGGGCGCCACCACCTCACCGAGTTCGGCTTGCCGCACGGTAATGACGCCGGCGGAGGGAGCATGCAGGATGGTGTAGTCCAGGTTGACTCGCGACAGGCCCAGGTTGGCGCCGGCCTCTTTGAGATTGGCTTGTGCGATGGCGACATCTTCTTTGCGGCTGCCTTCGACGGCCTCGTTGTAACGTTGCTGCGCCGCTTTGAAGATGGCTTCGGCGCGCTTGAGCGCGGTGGCGGCCAGGTCGCGATCCTGGGCTGAGACTTCGTCCTTGGCGAAGAGCTGTTGGGCGCGGTCATTGTCGAGCTTCTTCTCTTCGAGATCGGCCTGCGCGTCAATCATGGTTTGCTGCGCCGCCTTCACTTCCTGCTCGCGGGTTCCGGCCAGCGTGAGCGCCAGGTCGGATTCGCGCACGCGAACACTCGCCTCATCGATGCGGACCTTCTGTTTGTAATCGGCGTCTTCCAGGCGCGCCAGCAAAGCGCCTTGCTCAATCTGCTGGCCCTCTTCGACGGGCAGCGCGACGATGCGCCCCGGCACCTTGAAGCTCACCAGGCTCTCGTGCGCTTCGATGTTGCCGGAAAGCGTGAGCTGGTTTACAGGCTCCGGCTTTTTCGCCAAGCGCGGATAGTAGTACACGCCGGCGGCGATCGCAGCGGCCAGCACGATCAAAACTGGAATCACTCGTTTCATGGCTTCAAACCTCGTGTGCGGGGATCTGGATTGCGGCCCGGCAGCCAGGGCAGCTTATGGATTCCCCATGTACTGCAAAATGTTTTTCTCCGTATCGCCCTGGGCGCGAGCGAGCGCAAACTTCGCGTCCACGTGGCTGGAGACGGCGAGTATGTAATTCTCCTCGGCGCGGGCAAGTTCGTCCTGAGCCGTTACCACCTCGACATTGTTGGCCGTGCCCGATTGAAAGCGGTCCTGCGCCAGTTCGAGTTCGCGCCGCGCCAGGCTCTGTCCCTCTTCGGCAACAGTCACCTGCTCGGCCGCGGAGTCAAGATTCAGGAGCGCCTCGCGGATATCCTCTTCAATGCCGCGCCGCAGGTCGGCTATCTGATCGTCGATGCGCTTCACGCGGCTCAAGAGCTCCTGGGCCTCGCCGTTGCGGTCGCGGTCAAAAACGGTGAAGTCGATCTGGCCTTGAAGCAGGTACGTGTCCTGGATGCCGCCGATGCTGCGGCCAATCCCGCCAAAGTTGCCGTCGATGCTGAGCCTGGGATAGGAACGGGCGCGGTTGGCGCGCTGCTGCTCCACCAACTCCTGGCGCTGACTGGCAAGAGAGAGATAGTCGGCGCGCGCGGCGAGCGCGGAGGGCACCAGAGTCCCGGATTCAGACTGGCTTAGGGGACGATACAAAAGCGGCTCGGCCAACTCCAACGGCGTGCCTGGATTCATGCCCAGGTTGCGCGCCAGAGCCAGCAGCGACTGCTTGTACTGGTTTCCCGCGATCAGCAGCGCCTGCCTGTCGTTGGCCAGTTGCACCTGCGCGCGCAGCACGTCAACGCCGGTCGCCGTCCCGGCATCGTGCTTGTCTTTGGCCAATTTGTAAAGCGTCGCCGAGTCGGTTACTCGCGACTGCGCGGCCTGAGCGCGGGCCGCGGCGGACTGCGCGTTCAGATAGAGGCCGGCAATGACGCGCACGATGAGATCGCGCGCGTCCCGCAGATCCATCCTGCCGGCATCGAGCGCTCGCTCGCTGGCCTTCAAACCGCGATAGCTTTCAAGATCGACAATGTTCTGCTGCGCGTAGACGCGGAAATCGTAATTCGAGAATGGTCCCACAACTTCAGGCAAACCAGGCGCCGAAATTCCGAAGGCGCGCAGGTCGCGGTTCTGCACGTTGGCGTAGCTCTGAGTGCTGATGCGCGGAAGCAGCGCAGCCGACAAGCGGCGAGTGCGCGCGCCCTCGGCTTCATCGACCCGCGTGCCGGCAACCAGCACGTTGAGATTGGCCTGGAGCGCCTTCTGAATCGCATCCTGCAAGGTGAGGCGGTAAGGCTCGGGTTGTTGCGCCGCGCCAGGCACACACGCGGCCAGGCTGGCGAGGCATAGAACAGCGACAATACGGATATCGGATCTCATGGTTCCTGCTTCTTGACGGGGAGGGCGATGGCCCTCCAGAAATGTTGAAAGCTGTTTTCAATCCAGATGGCAAGCGCAGGCTTTCCGTGCAACGACCAAAGCAGGAGTGTCCCCATGAACGTCTGCAGGAGTTGAATTGCCACCTTCTCTTTTTTCACGCGCGGGTCGATCTCTCCGCGCTGTTGTCCCGCGGCTACGATGCGGGCGGCCATCTTGCGGCCCTCCCGCATCCTTCGCTCGGTGAAGCCGCGAACCTGTTGGCTGGCCAGGAAGGATGAAATCATGGCGCGGGCGAGGTCGGGGCTGCGCCCAGGCTCCTCGGAGATGCGGAGGAAGAGATCGTGGAGGACGGAGTAGATCGACCGCTCGCCCGACGCGGCGCGCGCCAAAGCCTGTTTCACCTTGCCGAGCTGTATCTCGGCCATCACTCCCAGCACCCGGTCTTTGCTCTCGAAATAGTTGAAAAAGGTACCTTTGCCGACGTCCGCGGCTTCGGTGATGTCTTCCACCGTGACGTTGGAAAAGCCGCGCTCGGCAAAGAGCTGGAGCGCGCAGCGGAACAAGCGCAGGCGCGTTTCGGCGGCGCGGCGCTGGCGGCGTCCCATGCCTTGCAGGTGAGGCAGGTTCGCGGAATCGAGAGCCTCCGCGAGCTTCGCGGAGTGGATTGCATGACCGCTGACCATATCTGACCAACAGTCATATTTAAGCGCGGAAGCGGCGGTTTGTCAAGAGCCAAAGTAAAGATTGCCGGACTTGCTGCGGACAGGCCCTAGTTTCTGCGCATTTTGGAGAGCAGCCGCAGAATCTCCAGATAGAGCCAGACCAGGGTGACCATGATGCCGAAGGCGCCGTACCACTCCATGTATTTGGGAGCACCAAATTCGACGCCTCTCTCGATGAAGTCGAAATCGAGGACCAGATTGAGGGCGGCGATGGCTACTACGAACAGGCTGAATCCGATGCCGATGAACCCGGAGCCGTTGATGGAGACGAAGCGGATGCCGAAGAAGCCGAGCAGCATCTGCATCATGTAAAAGAGGAAGATGCCGCCGGTGGCCGCGACGATTCCGAGGCGAAACTTCTGCGTAACCCGGATCAGTCCGGAGCGATAGGCCAAAAGCAGAACGAAGAGCGTGCCGAAGGTGAGACTCACCGCCTGAATGGCAATGCCTGGATAGCGGAGGTCGAAGGCCGCCGAAAGGCTGCCGAGAAACAGGCCTTCCAGTAGCGCGTAGATGGGCGCCGTGACCGGAGACCACTCCTTCTTGAAGACGGTGACCATGGCGCAGATGAATCCGCCGAAGACTCCGATGAGCATAAGCGGCGTCACGTCGGCGAAATCGCGCGACTGAAGGAAGAGATGCCAGGTCCAGAACGCGGTGGCGATGGCGCAGAGGAGCAGAATGCCGGTCTTGTTGACGGTGCCGTTGAGCGTCATGCGGCCGGTCAAGTCGGTCACGCCGCCGTAGCCCGCGCCGGCAAGGTTGCGAAACGTGTTCTCACTCAGTGCTGGATTGGATGTCTTCATCAGCGCCATTGGGTTCTCTCCGTATTGCCGATCCGGGCCGTGGCCCGGCCGGGGTATGATGCGGGAAACTTCGATCCCTGTCTCAATTTTAATCCTGCCGCGAGCGGAAATTGCCGGATGCGCAAAGCGCTGGAACTTGCTAGACGCCGAGTTCGTGGCGGATGGCTTCGGCGATCACAGTGGCGTGAAGGCGCATGGCCTCTTCGCTTTCGGCTTCAATCATGACGCGGGCCAGCGGCTCGGTGCCGGAGTAGCGGATCACTACGCGGCCGGAATTCTTCAAGTCTTCTTCGGCGGCGCGGATGGCCTGGGCTACGGCGGGGATGGATTCGAGGGGCTTCTTTTCGCGGACCTTGATGTTGACGATGACCTGCGGGAAGACTTTGAGATCGGCGGTGAGTTCGTCGATGGATTTGCCGGTGCGTGCGATGAGGTCGAGGACGACCAGCGCGGTGAGCAGGCCGTCGCCGGTGGTGGCGAGATGGGGCAGGAGGATGTGGCCGGACTGCTCGCCGCCGAGGGCTGCGTTGTGGCGCTGCATCTGCTCGAGGACGTAGCGGTCGCCCACGGTGGCGCGGAGCATGCGAATGCCGCTGCGCTTGAGAGCGGCTTCAAGACCCATGTTGGACATGGTGGTGGCCACAACCAAATCTCCAGTGAGCAGGCCGCGGGCTTTGAGGTCGCGGGCGGCCATGAGGAGAATGGCGTCGCCGTTGATGACGTTGTTATGGGCGCCGGCCAACATGCAGCGGTCGGCATCGCCGTCGAAGGTAATGCCGAGGACCGCTCCGCGGCTTTTTACTTCTTGGGCTACATACGTGGAATGGAGGGCGCCGCAGTTCAAGTTGATGTTGCGGCCGTCGGGGGCGATGTTGAGCAGGGTGACGCCGCCGGCAAGATCGGCGTTGAGGCGGCGGAAGAGCTCGGGAGCGACGGCGGCGGCGGCGCCATTGGCGCAGTCTACGACGATGCGCCGGCCGGCGAGCGAGAGACCGGGAACGGTGTCGATGAGGAACTGGATGTAGTCGGCCTGGAGAGCGGGGTTGTCTTGGACGGGCGGGAGACGGCCGGGATCGGGCGCGGCGTGGATGGAGGCGGCGTGATGGAGGATTTCTTCTTCCATAGCGATTTCGACGGCGTCGGGGAGCTTGAAGCCGTCGGCGCCGAAGAGCTTGATGCCGTTGTCCTGCCAGGGATTGTGGGAGGCGGAGATGACGACGCCGGCGTGGAAGCCGTGCGCGCGGACGAGAAAGGCGACGGCTGGTGTGGGCACGATGCCGGCGCTTTCAAAGCGCGCGCCTGCTTTGCGCAGGCCGGCGGCGAAAGTGGCGGCGATCCAGGGGCTGGACTCGCGGGTGTCGCGGCCGAGGAGAACGGCGGGCCTGGCGACGGTTTTGCTGCGCAGGGAGTGGGCGAGGGCGAGACCACAGGCGAAGACGGTGGTTGGGTCGAGCGGGGCTTGGCCGGCCAGGGCGCGAATGCCGTCGGTGCCGAAGAGCTTGCGCACGGTTGGCGGGATCATTGAGCGGTTATCCAATTTTCTTGGCCTTTTCGGTGGCGAGCAAAGTGGTCTTATAGCGGCTCCAGAACTGCTGTACCCCGAAGCCACTGCCGCTGAGCGGCTCGCCGCGGCGAGCCACTCGACGATGGGGGTTTCGTGGTAGAGCAATGGGAGAACCGCTGGAGCCGCAAAACGCGCCGCCCCGCGTTCCCTTACTTTCGTGTTCCGGCTTTCATTGCACCGAGATGGAGACCGAACCGCACAGGTTCTCCCAGACCAGCGAGAGCTTACCCTTGTTTCCGCCCAGATCCTGGAGCATGTACTTGAGGTTCTCGACCAGCGCCGGCGGCTTTTCCATGGACATCTTCACGCGGCCCAGGTCCTTTGCCTTGTCGTATACCGTTCCCCACTGGCCGGTTTGCTTGTTGACGACGAGCACCCAGTTGGCGGGGTCGGAGAGGTCGACGTAGAGCGTGTAGTCGCCCTTGGGAACAGTGAGACCGCCGAGGCTGAGGTCGGCGTCGGTGTGGAGTTTTGTGGCCGAATTGGCGCCGGCGCGCCAGACGGGATAGGTGGGATCGTGGCCGATGAGCCCGTCCTTGGTGAAGATGTGGCCGGCGCGGCCTTTGACTCCTGGCGAGCTGTAGGTGATGGTGATGGTCTTGCCGGCGATGGCAGCTGACTCGGTGGCGAGAGGGCTTTTGGGCGGCCCTGGCTGCGCGAATACGGTGGCGGCGATGAGAAGGCTCGTACAGACTAAGAGACGCTTCATGGTGATGTTTCTCCTTCGGGAGAGCCCCTGTTCAGGTCAGGACGCCCCGACGTGATGATTGTCGCACCACGCGCCGTGGCTGGGGAAGGGGGAGCGGACTCCAGGACGCGTTCTTCGCCGCCTGCCAGCGCGGCGGAGGGTGCGATATACTCCGGTACGCGGCAGAAACTATGGAGGTTTTCACGATGCGTAACCGGGCAGTTTTGAGGATGGCGGCGGCCGGGATGATGGCCGTGGCGATGATGGCGGCGCCGGGGGCGGCGAAGGCGCAGGGCAGCGCCGCGGCAACCGGATCGGATACGGTGTTGAAGCCGGCGGAAATGCAGAAGCTGCTTCCGCCGAGCGTGTATTATCGCGGGCAAACGGCAACCACGCAGTTGCGGAACTCCGGGGGCGTGAAGTTTGCCGACGGGTTCTATGTGCTGGCCACCAAGGTGGACACCGGCGGCTACGCGACCGGCGTGGCGGAGAAGTACCAGGCTTACTTCATCACCGAGGTTCCCCTCAAGGTGGGCGGAGAGAACCTGGCGGCGGGCGTCTATGGCGTGGGCTTTATTGGGGACAACAAGTTTGCGGTGACCGACGTGGGCGGGCATGACGTGCTCTCGGTGAACGCGGGCGAGGATGCCGGGATGAAGCGGCCCATGCCGCTCGAGATCGTGATCGACCCGGGCGGCGGATTCCGGCTCTATGCCGGCCGCAAGTATGTGCTCTTCAGCAGATAGTTGTCAGTCGTCAGTTCTCAGTTGTCAATGGCAGGAGTACCAGGTCTGCCGCTGTTGTGGCGAGAGCTGGGATTCCTGTTTGGGTTCTTGCAGAGATCTGGGCCATGTGCTCTGGACTTGAGCGATTTTACGGTCAGAAGCAGCAGGAGTTTCCGAACTGGCTCAGATGAGACCAAAATAGAAAAATTACATTTTTCCAAATGGGAAATTCACGCTGCGATTACACATCCGCAAGGGGGGATGCGCTGAAATCGTTTCAAGGAGAATTTCATGCCGCATCGCCCTGTGAAACTGCCCCCCGAGTCCCACGATTTCGTCCTGTCCCGAGTCGAAAGCGGACGCTACGAAAACGCCGGCGAAGTGATGCGGGCTGCCTTGCGCGCCCTGCATCGGGAGGAAAAGAATTCCGACGCCGAGCGCTCGGCAGGCAGCATTGCCGAAGGCGACGTCTTCCGGAAGTTGTGGGAAGCGTCGGCATCCTCCTTGCCGGAGACTCGTAGCAGTTGCGGAAACCTCCTGGCTCAGCAGTAACAATTCGCTTCCGGCCGTTGCGCGTATCGAACACTGTTGCTCGCTGGCGCGCGCATTCAGCGCAGGGGATAAGCGCCGGGCGTCTTGGCCTCCGCTTCGCTCCATCCCAGAAGCGAGCGAACCTCGGAAGGAAGGAAGCTGCCGGCCGGCGCACCGGGGAGCGCGCGTTGCAGCTCGAAATGCCCCAGGTCAGGGCCCTTCAGAACCGAGCGGGGAGAACGATCGATCTGAACGCCGTTCTTTTCGAAGGCCGGCTCGAGCTTGCGGAAGTCATCGAGCGAGGCAAGCCGCGAAGCGCAGTTCTCTCCCTGCGACGGGGCATAGATAATCAGCGGCGGCAGCGCGCCGGAGGCGGTTGTTGACGCGGCGCGAAGATAGACGTTTCCGTCCACCTCCGCCGCCTGCGCATGGTCGAGCTTGCCGCAGAGCGAGGGCGGCCTCTGCCCAAACTCCAGCAGCGGACCGCGATACTCGTCCGAAGCCGCCATTACATTGTGGAGAAAGATCTGGCCTTGGCGCTGATCGAGGCCGGGCCCCGTAGTGACATGCCAGTCGAAGACGTCGCCCGAGGCCACACGGTCATTCCGCTCAAAGGATACGCGCGCATTGTAGAAAGTGTTGTTATAGGCATGCACGTCGGCCGAGTTCAGCGTGCGAAGTCCATGGTTGGAATTCACCACCACGTTGCCGGCGATGGTGGCTCCGCGCGAGATCTCGATGAAGATGCCGTCCAGAGCGCCTTCCACATAGTTGTCGACGATCACCGCGTCGCGGTTGCCCACGTCATACCAGACTCCGTTCGAGTAGGGCTGCTCCTGAATCAGGTTGTCGCGGAAGGTGACGCGATACGACTGATTGAAGATCTTGACTGCGGAGGGGTAGTAGCCGGTCAGTTGCCTGATGTTGTTGCGGCGGATGATGTTCCTCTCCAGCAGCACATCCGAGGAACCGATGACGTAGATGCCTTCCGTGCCGGTGTCGCTGACCAGCGAGTTGCGGATGATCAATCCGTCGCCGCGAAAGTAGCCGGCCACGCGGGAGCAGTAGGTGATGGCGACGTTCTCGATCAGCGTATTCCTGACCTCTTTGCCATACGTGGCCGGATCGGAGAGGCCCACGGGCTCGTTGGTGGGCTCGTCGGCCGAGGTGAAATGCCTCTTGCCCTCGATCTCCAGCGCGCGATAGGCGTACTGCGTGAAGGCGATGCCGCGAATCACCGGTCCTTTTCCGTCGGAGACTTTGCCGTGCGCGGGCGCGGCGGTGCGGACCAGCGCGCTGTCATACGCTGTGATCTCCACCTGCCGGCGCGCGGGGTCCGTGCCGATGTACACGAATCCGTTCTTGTAATCGATATAGAAAGAATGCGGATCTAACTCTCCCTCCCAACCCCTGGAGCTGAGAAGCTCGCCATCGACGAAGACCATATCGTTGTTGAAGCGGTGCAGGGGCGTCTTGATGCCCTCGCGGCTGCGATTCCACCAGGGCAGAGGCTCCGCCGGGAAGAGATGGGACCATTTGGTTCGCCAGACGTTGTTGGGCAGGGCCTCCCACTGCGTTGCGATCAGCGTGCCCTTGAAGACGGGATGCTCCTCTTCATAGGGCTGCATCGTGATGCCCTGATTCAGCACCAGGCCGCCGGTTCTGTAGATGCCGCCGCGCAGAACGATGGCGTCGCCGGTCACCACGCGCTCCATGGCCGCCTCGATGGTGGTGGGCTGGGCGAGTTCGGCGCCGGGAGCATCGCTGTTGCCATCTGGCGCAACGAAGTACACCTTTCCGGCCTTGGGAATCTCATAGCGCTGGTCGATGGGACCGTAAGGCCCTCCGGAAGGCTGTGCGTACACCAACCCGGCGGCGAAGAAGAAGACGAGAAAACGGATCAAGCGAAGAGTCTGCATGGGATGAACTCTGTGCGGCCTTTGGCTGGCGGCCCACATCTCAATCTATCACCCTATGTGGATGCCCCAGATCTCGAAGGCGGGAGCTGGGCACCCGGCCATCGTCAGTCTTGTTTGGCAGCCGAGTCTCGCGTGAGAACAAGCTGGGTTTGATCGGCGGTGGCGACCTTCAGGAAAAAGTCGTGTAAAAGCGAGTACTCGCTGGGATCGAGGACGGTGAAGATGTAGATGAAGGACCGAAGTGCATTCACGGAGGCGCCGGTGGTCTTGAAGGTGGTGGACATGAGAGCGTGGCCCGCCCATCCGGCGCTGGCGTTGGTGGGCGGAGTCTCCAGCGTGTATCCGGAGGGCAGATGGTAGGTTACGTCGTCCTCCTCTACCCTGGGGAAGTGCATGTCGATGGGGGTCTCCCGCTTGTCCTGGGCAACGAAGGGATTGCGGGCGCGTGATTCAAAGAACAGTCCGGGCAGGAGGATATGCTTACCAGTCACGGCTCCGAGGTTGCCGGAGACTTTGAGATTGCCGATCAGGCTGCCCGTATAGTCCTCAATGCCCACGAAGTGGTCGAATTCCGCGGTAACACCCTCGGGAAGCAATTTCTTGATCGAGTCGTTGAACTGTTTCTGCACTTCGCCGGGATCGTTTTCGAGGGACAACTGGCGCCAGCGCAAAGCTTCGGGGCCGGTCATGACGACGCGCACGGTTCCTGAAACCGAGCCCGAGGCATCGACGATGAGGTCGGCGATGCGCTGCATTTTGGCGGTCTTGAAGGTGGCGCTGGGTGTGGTGAAGAGTTCCGGGCCGCCGTCAGTCATCCTGAATCCGCCAGCCAATTGATGCCTCCAGTTCAACGAGCCGAAGGGACACATCTTCTGGCCGGGGTCGAGAAACACCTCCTGGCCATCAATTACGGCGATGGCCAGGGTATCGTCAAGTTGCTTGGTGGAAAGGTAGTTCATGTCGAAAAGAGCGCGGCCGCGATCGACGACTCTGGCGGGGAAGACCTTGAGCCCGACGGCGCGGCAAAGTGCGATATAGAGCAAGGTGAGTTGATCGTCTGTGCCGCTTTGCTGCCTCCAGAGGTCTTCAGCGATGCGGATCTCCTTGATCTTCTCGTTCTTGCGCTCAGTCTCGGATTTGGACCGCGAGAAGCGGGTGTTGTCCAGCTTTTGAACGGCGGCATAGAGCTTTCTGGCCTTTTCTGAATCGCTATCGGTGGGCGCCAGCAAATCGTTGGCGATCTTCGTGAGTCCGGGGGTAGGCTTGGTGAACTCGTCAACCGTGGAATTCCATTTTTTCGCGGTGGTCTGCCAGAAGTAATTGGCATTGCCGGAGTTGGTGTAGTAGAAACGCACGCTCCAGCGCAGCGCATTGGTGGGCCCCATCCAGTCTTCGTTTGGTATCGCGGGGAGATCGGATAGATCCAGAGAATAGGCATTCTTGACGGCGTCATAGTTGACTTTGGCGCCTGGAGGCAGATGGTCAGTCCACATGATGTTTGTGAGCCCCTGGCCGGTGCTATCCACCACCTGAACTTCGCGGTCGGTAAGGGCGCGGAATTCAAAGTGCTCTTTGTGAACAAACTGATCAATCTGGAGATCCCAGAATGGCTCGGAGACCCGATTACCCGGCGTGCGAATCTTGAGGCGATACTCGAGGATGCTGCCAACCTGCACGTCTGGCAGGGAGAAGACGACAGTATTTACCTGGAGCCGCTTCACCTTAAAGTCCATCAGATCGTCAGGCTTGGCCGTGAGCGGGACGATTGAACCATCGGAATGAATGGTTCGGCCGTCGATCTCGGTGACTCTGTCGACACCGTGCTGGTAGGGGAGTGTAACCGTGGCCAAGTCCATGCCCTTCTGGGTGAGCACTTTAATGCGGGCATAAAAGCTGACGAAGTGACTCATGTCGTCGGTGATCTGTTCGCGATAGAGATAGACGGCGCCAGCCCCCGGAGCCTTGGGGTCGGCGCTCATCTTTAGTTCTTCATCAGCAGGCGGGGTGAACTGAGCGCGGGAGGTTATCGAAGATGTCAGGGCGACAACGGAGAAGACGAGGGCAAAACGTACCAGCAGGCGCATGCGCGATCCTTCAGGATTCCGCGGATGGGGTTGAAGAGCAATCCACGAATTCGGATGTTTTGCTTTTTCACTAGTTTGCCGGATTCCGACCTGGACGGCAAGAGGGAAAAACGGGACCAGCGGGTCCGTCGAGGATCCATATTGCGGGTGGTGGCGCACCCAATCTACTAGGCCTTGGCGAGGGCTGCTGCGGCCAGGCGCTCCTTGAGGAGTTCGTGGGCGTGGGTCAGGAACTCTTCCAGCGGGAGCTTGCCGGAGTCTACTTCGGCGAGGAGGCCGCGCTGGGCGGCGTACTCCTTGTTGACGATGCCGGCCTTGGATTGCAGCATCCGCCAGGCTTTGCGGCGCTCTACGCAGAACATGACTAACTGGCGGGAGATGGCGTAGAAGGTCGTCTTGCTCTTCTCTTCTGGCTTGCCGGCGTCTTCGACGGTGATATAGACGCCGAAGTCGGGGATGAATGCGCGGTGGGCGGGGTCGAGGTAGCGGCGGTAGACCACGTCCTGCTGGGTGATGCGGACCAGCATGTTATCCAAGTGAATGAGCTTGGCCGCTGCCTCGGGCTTGATCTTCTTGAGGTGGTTGCGGAAGCGAGCTTCGGTGGTGCACCAGTGGGCGACGGTGTAGCGCGCGGCGGCTCCGCCATTCGATCCTTTGGACTCGTACCAGTCCAGGTCAATCGAGGGATTGCCCTTGAGGTCGAGGGCCTCCTGATAGGTCTCGCCGAGGCGGGGGTTGAAGACGAACTCGGGCGCGCCGCGGCTGTCGCGGACGCGCTGGGCCTGGAAGAGGGCCATGTCGTCGGCGACGCCGTGCTCGGGCTGGCAGGTGGTGAAGCATTGCAGGAACGCGGTGCCGCGGTACTCCAGGCCGTCGAGAATGGCGCGGTAGAGCTTGGGGGCGTTGGCCATGGAGACCTGGGCGACGAAGGGCGAACCGTGGCCGGCGAGGAAGGTTTCGGCGACGGTCTTCTTCTCAGTGTTCTTGCCCTGGGTGGCCGCGCCGAAGACGTTCATGTCGTTGCCGCCGAGCATGGGCGTGGAGTCGGAGTTCTGGCCGCCGGTGTTGGAGTAGACCTGGGTGTCGAGCATGAGGAGCTTGACGTTGGGGCGGTTCTGCAGGACCACCTTGGACATGTTCTGGTAGCCGATGTCGCCCATGCCGCCGTCGCCGCCGACGGCCCAGACCTTGGGCAACTCGACGATCTCTTGGTCGGTCATCAGGGCGTCAGTGAAGTGGCTGAGGTGGTAATACTCTTCATCGCTCATCACATTGGCATCGCGAGTCAGGAGGATGTCGGCCAGGCGCTCGGGAATAACGGAGCGGCGGGCGTGATCGACGATGAAGCTCTCGCCCATCAGCCAGCCGACGGTGACGCCGTCCTGGAAGAGCGAGTTCATCCAGGGATAGGGGTGGGGATTGTTGGGCGCGGTGGAACCGTAGACGGTGTTGCAGCCGGTGTGCGCGGCCATGGCCATGACGCTCATGCCGTTGGCGTGCCGGCCATCGACGGCTTGCAGGTTCTTGTGGTTGAAGGCCTCAGTGAGCAGAACGGCAGCGATGGCCTCGACCAGTTCGGCGTCGGAGATGGGGCCGTGCTGTGATTCGTATTCGGCGATGCGGGCGCGGGTGTCCGGGATGTCCTCGCCGCCCAGGCCGAGGACGAGATGAGCGATGGCCTGGCGGAGCAGGGCGTACTCGGCTTGATTGCGCGATTTGAGGACTGCGAGGCGGGCGACGCCGCGCTTTTCCAGATCGCCGGCCTTGGCCAGGAAACGGTCGCTCTTGGCATGGAAGACGGGGCGCATGTAGGCCTCAGTGACGGCGGCGATGGAGCGCAGGACGCTCTTTTCGCCGCAGCCGGCGCAGGCGCCGTCGCCTGAGACCAGCGCGTCGTAGTTGGTGCGGACCATGAGCATGTTGCGCAGCGTGGCGGTCTTGGAGTCGGCTGGGTTGGCGGCGTTGAAGAGGCCGAGGTACTTCTGCGATGTGTCGGGGAGCAGGTCGAGGAAGGCCGTGCCGGTGGTGTGCGTGGCGTTGACCTCTTCGGTTTCGGCGACCATCCTTAGCGCATTGTGGTCGCCGCAAGCGGTGACACAGGCTGCGCAGCCCTTGCAGAGATCGGAGACGAAGATGGAGAAGATGCCGCCGGAGCCGGGGGATTTACGCTCCGGCGAGGAGAAGATGGCGTTCACCTTCTGGTAGGCCATTGGAACTTTGTCGAGGATATTGAAGAACTGCTGCTTGGCCTGGGCGGAGAAGCCGTCGACGGAGTCGGTGACTTCGCGCAGTATGACGGGCAGCGGAGTGCCGGTCTTGATCTCGGCCACCATGCGCTGGCGGGCGAGCCGCTCGATCTCCGGCAGGGCGGCGAGAAGCGTGGCGCGGCCGGCGGGGTCGGCGACGTAGCAGGAGACGGCGGTGGAGAGCAGCGTGCGCAGATCCTGCGAGCAATTGGGCAGCGCGGTGTCCGGGCAGACGGAGATGCACTCCATGCACTGAGTGCAGTTTTCGGGGATGAAGAGCGGGGTCTCGCGGCGGGCGACATACTTGGAGGCGGTGTCGCCGGTGGCGGCGGCGATGACGCCCATGGCCGAGAGCGGCGTGGCCGGCTGGTTGTAGCCGAAGCGGGAGCGGAACTCGGCGTCGAATTTGGCCACGCTGGCGACCGGGGCGCGCGCCGCCTGGCCCTCGGGCAGGGACGTGGAACGGCAGCCGATGCCGCAGGAACCTCCCGCGGCAGCCAACTCAAGGATGGGCAGCAGAGCCTGGCTGCGCAGGGAAGAATGGTCGGCCGCGCTGAGCGCGCCGATCTTGATCTCCTTCACCTGGTCGTAGCCCTGCATCATGACTTCCATGTTGGACTGGACCACAGCGTCGCCCAGCTTGCCGAACTTCTTCACATACTGCTTGTGGACGACAGCGCGGTACTGTTCCTGGGTGATGCCGAAGTCGCGGAGCAGGCTGCTAACGGCGAAGAATGCGCCCAGGAAGGCGTTGCCCTGCATGCGCAGTTGCAGATCGCCGCGGTCGGTGGCCTTGCGGGCGATGGCGAAGCCGGGTAGCGTGAAGACGCGGATGTTCTTGTCGATGATCTGCTTGCGGGCCCACAGCGGCAACTGTTCCCAGGCGCGCTCGCCTTCCTGATCAGACTCCCAGACCAGGCTGCCGCCTTCGGCCATGCCGTCGAGCGGGTTGGTGTGGGTGAAGGCCTTGGGATCGCAGCAGAGGACGACGGTGACGTGGCGCAGGTCGCAGTTGACGCGGATGCGCTCTTTGGCGGCAACCATGAAATATGCGGTGGGCGCGCCCTTCTTCTCCGAGCCGTACTTGGGATTGGCGCTGACGTGGATGACTTCCCTGGGATTGCCAAGCTCATCGCGCTCCCCGTCCCGTTCAAAGATCAGGTCGTTGAGGTCGCCCAGGATGGCGCCCAGGTTCTTTCCGGTGGTGATGGCGCCCCAGCCGCCGATGGAGTGGAAACGCACGGCGACCGCGCCCTCCGGCAGTAGCGACGGCGTCTCGCCGGCGATCACCGAGTAGGGGTGGTCGATGCCCAGGACGAAGAAAGAAACTCCATCGGAGGCGCGCTTGCCGTCCTTGCGGGCGCGGCCTTCGGCGGCGAACTCGTAAGCGCCGATGATGTGCTCGGGGCGAAAATCGCGGGAGCCCAGGCCGTAAGCGCCGCCATAAAGGTGGGGGAACTCGGCGCCTGAAATCGCAGGGAGACCGGCGTTGTGCTGGACGGCCTTGGTGAGCGCGGTGCGGATGTCGCGGCCCAGCGGATTGTCGCCGGCCAGAGCCTCGTCGGTGCGCTCCAGGATGATGACATTCTTCTTGCCCCGGAGGGCGGAGACGATGGCGGCCTCGGGGAAGGGACGAATGACGTTGACGTGGATGGAGCCCACGCTCGCGCCGCGAGTCTGGCGCAAATAATCCACCGCGGCCTCGATGTTTTCAGCGGCCGAGCCGAGGGAGACGAAGACTGTGTCGGCGTCCTGGGTCTTGTATTCGGATATGAGGCCGTAACTGCGGCCGGTAAACTCGCCGAAATCCTTGTAAGCTGCCTCAAGAAATTCCAGAATCGGCTCGGCGAAGTTATTGCGACGGGCCACCACGCCCTGCATGTAGTGTTCCTGATTCTGTACCGGCCCAAGCAGGATGGGGTTGGCCAGGTCCATCATTTTGGGAACGCGGCGGCGCGTGGGTCCGAACAAAACGCGCTGGGCCCCGGTGGGGCACTCGATGATGTCTTCCGGCGAGCCGAGGTACTCGCGAATCAGATCGGACTCATGCTTGTAGAAAGTGCGCTCCAGGTGCGAGGTGAGGAAGCCGTCCATGATGTTCATGCCGGGCGTGAGCGAAAGCTCGGTGACGCGGCGCAGGATCAGCGCCTGGTCGGCGGCCTGCTGCGCATCCTTGCCGAAGAGCATGATCCAGCCGGTATCGAGAGCGCCATAAATGTCGTCGTGGCCGCAGTGGACGTTGAGAGCGTGCTTGGTGAGGGCGCGCGCGGCCACCTCCAGCACCATGGTCGAGGCTTTGCCGGGCGCGTGATAATACTGTTCCACGCCGTAGACCACGCCCTGCCCGGAGGTGAAGTTGACCACCCGCTTGCCGCACACCGAGTGGGCGATGGCGCCGCCCTGGGCCGCGTGCTCGCCTTCGGTCTCGATGGCGATGGTGTTGTGCCCGAAGACGTTCAGATTGCCCTCGGCGTAGGCCTGCTGGAAGAGCTCGCCGCCCTCGGTGGAAGGCGTGATGGGATAAAACACGCCGGCGTCGGCGATGCGCGTCTCGGTGTGGTAGGAGACGAGCTGATTTCCGTTCGCGGTGACCCGAATGCCGGGATAGCGAGCAGCGACCGTCATGAATTCCTTTCTTTGAGCCCAGTTCCTGTGTCGATCTCTTAGCCCTCTTCGCCGTCCGCCGCAGCCGTTTGGATTCGGGGGAAGGCCCTGGCTTCGAATCCGCGCCCCTCAAATCCGAGCCGGGTCCGTTCCATTGGTCCGTCAGGCCGAGTGCGAAAGCGGCCCGATGGAATGTACTTGCAAGTGTAATGGCCGAGGTAGAGATGAGAAAACCCAAGGGGGGGTGTCCTCAAAAACAGCGGCCTATGTACTAGTATGCACCCAAAGCCGGGACGGTGTCTCAGCGAGCGGGACCTGCGGCCGCGGTCTCCGCGGGAATCTGTAGCCGGTTTGTAGAATTCTGTGGCGCGAATGCAACTTTGCGCATCATTCCGGCGTCCCTGATTTAGGATAGTGACTTCCCGGCAGGTTGGCTTCCGCCGATCGGAGCGGGGAGGGCGCGGTGTTTGGCAGATGCATTCATAAGGAGAGGAACATGATGAAGCTTCGCAGCATGGTTGCATTGGCGATGTTGACGGCCGGCCTGACGGCATCCGCATGGGCCGCGGACGTCAGCGGACAATGGACAGCAACCTTCGACACGCAGATTGGCGAGCAGCATTACACATACACCTTCAAGGTGGATGGCGAGAAGCTGACGGGCACGGCGAAGAACGACCGTGGATCCACGGAGATCACAAATGGGACGATCAAGGGCGATGACATCTCCTTTGTCGAGAACCTGGACTTCGGCGGAAATGCGATCACGATCACCTACACCGGCAAGGTTTCCGGCGACGAGATCAAGTTCACGCGCAAGGTGGGAGATTTCGCGACCGAGGAACTGACCGCAAAACGGGTCAAGTAACTCTGGCGGGCGGTTGGGCTTTCAACGCTTACGCACAAAAAGGGCATCGCCGGCGCCAAGGCCGGGGATGCCCTTTTTTCTGTGAACAAAGGGTCTACATCTTCCGCAAGTTGGCGAACTTCTCCATCAGCTTCTTCATGCCGTGCTTGGTGAAGAGGAGGGTCAGCCTGGCGTCTTCGCCGCCGCCTGACCGTACCCAATTCCCGGCGGGCCAAGTGCGGCGTAGTTGGCTTACCATGGAGCGGAGGATTTCTCCGCGATGAACTCTGCCTTGAAGTTGCGCTTCCTTGGTTTTGCCTCTCTGGCCGTGCTGGCCGGCGTCACGCTGTGTGCGAGCCGCGTTGGGGCGCAAAGCGCCGCCGAGGCCGCCCGGATCGCCGCCGCCTTGCAGCCCGAGTCCCGCGCCGTCATCGAGCGGCTCTCCAGCCTGCGCGAACTGCCCGACGGCGCCTGGAAGATGCACTCCGGCGACCTGGCCCATGGCGAAGCTGTGAATCTGGACGAGTCCGGCTGGCAGGCGATCGTGAAAGGCTCCAAGGCCCCCACCGAGGCGGTCTGGTTCAGGCAGACCTACCAGGTGCCGGAGACCCTGAACGGTTACGACCTGACCGGCGCGCGCATCTGGTTTCAATTCCACGCCTACGCCAACGGCCCCATGCCGCAGATTCTCTACTTCAACGGACGCCGGGTGGCCATGGGCGACGATCTGGAGCCGGTAGTGTTGTTTGACAATGCCCGGCCCGGCGACAAGGTGACGGTGGCCGTCAAGCTGCTGCACACGGTGGACGCCAAGAGTTTTGAGGGCGCAACGCTGCGGGTGGAATTTGCCGAGAGCCGGCCAAACCCCGAGGACCTGCGCGAGGAGTTCCTGTCGGCGGCACTGCTGGTTCCGTCGCTGGCGCCGGGCGACGCGGCGCAGATTGCCACGCTGAACAGCGCCATCGGCACGGTTGACCTGGCCGCCCTGGACGCACACGACCAGGGCAGGTTCGACTTGAGCCTGAAGGCGTCGCACACCAAGTTGGAAGAGCTGAAGCCGCTCCTCGAGCAGGTTACGCTTCACATGACCGGCAACTCGCACATCGACGCCGCCTGGCTTTGGCCCTGGACGGAGACGGTGGACGTGGTCAAGCGGACCTTCGGGACCGCGCTGCAACTGATGTATGAGTACCCGGAGTACACCTACACGCAGTCGGCCGCGGCTTACAACGAGTGGCTGGCCGAGAAGTATCCCGACATGAATGCGGAGATCGCGCGGCGCATCAAGGAGGGCACCTGGGAGATCGTGGGCGGCATGTGGGTGGAGCCGGACCTGAACATGCCGGACGGCGAATCGCTGGTGAGGCAGTTGCTGGTGGGCAAGCGCTGGTACAAGCAGGCCTACGGCGTGGACGTGCGCATCGGCTGGAACCCGGATTCGTTTGGCTACACGTGGCAGTTGCCGCAGATCTACAAAAAAAGCGGCGTGGACTACTTTGTGACGCAGAAGATGACCTGGTGCGACACCAATCAACTTCCATTTAAGTTGTTCTGGTGGGAGTCGCCGGACGGATCGAAGGTGCTGGCGTATTTTCCGCACGACTACGGCAACGACAACCTCAACCCGGTGCGGCTGAGCGAGGACCTTGTAGCGGCCCGCGAGCGGGCGACGGGCATGACGGAGATGATGGACCTCTACGGCATCGGCGACCATGGCGGCGGACCGACTCGCGCGGTGCTGGACCAGGGCAGACACTGGGCTTACCCTTCGCTCCCCTCACACGTAATGCCGAAGATGGAGTTTGGGACGGCGCAGAGTTTCTTTTCGGCGATAGAAAAGCAGATCGCGCCGGATAGCCCGGAGTGGAACTACGCTTCGATTGCCAAGGGCTATACGCCTCCGCCGGCGGTTGCGGGCAAGGTGAACATTCCTACCTGGAAGAGCGAGCTGTACTTCGAGTACCACCGCGGCGTGATGACCACGCAGGCCAACCACAAGCGGAATATGCGCGAGGCCGAAGAAGAAGTGCTGAACGCGGAGAAGTGGGCGTCGCTTGCATGGGCGCTGCCTGGTTGGCAGTCGATTCCATATCCAGGGAACGAACTGACAGAAAACTGGAAGAAAGTCCTCTTCAACCAGTTTCATGACTTAGCGGCAGGCTCCGGCATTAGTGTGATATACAAAGACGCGCAGAAAGACTACGACGTAGTGAAGATGTCCACAGACGCCATTTCAGCGCGAGCACTTGATCGAATTGTTAGCGAAGTGGATACACGTGTTAAGATGGCAGCCAAATCTCCGAATCGCATTCCACGCCCCAAGGATATGAAGGGAAAGGAGTGGGACCCCAGCATTTTCGATGGAGACAAAAAACCGCAGAGCCAAGCACTTGTCGTGTTCAATCCCCTTGGTTGGAAGCGTTCGGGAACGGTGATTGTACATATTCCCGGACGAGAGGGCTTTACTCTGGATGATCCGGAGACTGGAACACACCTCGCCAGTGGCGGACTTTACGGAGTTAAGAACCTTGGAGCCATGAATTCCTACGACTATGAGATCCCAGTCGAGGATGTTCCACCGCTCGGGTACAAAACCCTTCGGATTACCGCAGGTTGCAATGAGCCATCTTGCAGCATGAATGACGATACAACGGTGCTGGACCTAGATGACTTCAAAGAAGGGAAGCATCCTCTTAAGCTTGAGAACGAATACATCAAAATCAAGGTTGATGAGAATAGCGGCTGCATCACGAGCATCATCGAAAAGAAGTCGGGATTTGAAGATCTCGCTCCCGACAGCTGCGGAAACCAATTTCAGTTTTTCAAGGACACCCCCAAGGACTATGATGCATGGAATATCGATCCCGGAACCCTTGATCACTCACCGTCAGTAATCGAGAAGGCTGACTTAGTTCAATATTTTGAAAATCAATATGTAATGACCATCCATACTATTCGTCACTGGCAGAATTCGAAATTCGACCAGACGATCCGCCTTGAAGGCAATCAGATCGACATCGACAACGAGATCGACTGGCATGAAAACCATGTTCTGCTGAAAGCGGCGTTTCCGCTCGCGGCTTCGGGGCCGTTTGCTACCTACGAGATTCCTTATGGGACCATCGACCGGCCGACGACGCGCAACAACAGTTGGGAGAAGGCGCAGTTTGAGGTTGCGGCCATGCGCTGGGCCGACCTCTCCGGCACGGGCCCGGACGGCAAGGTGCACGGGCTGAGCGTGCTGAACCAGAACAAATACGGCTACGACGCGGCGGGCAACGTGCTGCGGCTGACGCTGCTGCGCTCGCCCAAATGGCCCGACGCCGAGGCCGACATGGGCCATCACCACTTCCACTACGCGCTCTATCCGCACGCGGGGACGTGGAAGGAGGCGCTCACCGTGCGCCACGGCTGGGAGTACAACTACCCGCTCACGGCTGTGGTGACCACTGCGCACCCCGGTTCGCTGCCCGCCGAGCACTCCTTCGCCTCGGTCTCTCCGGAGAACGTGGTTCTGACCGCGGTGAAGAAGGCGGAAGACGCGAATGGGCTGATTTTCAGAATCTACGAGTGGGCAGGGAAAGACTCGATAGCCGAATTCCACGTGCCGCCGGGCGCGACGGGCGCGACGGTCACCAACCTGATGGAGACGCCGGAGGGCGCGCCGCTGTCCGTGACGGGCGATGTGGTGAAGGCGCCCATTCATCCCTACGAAATTCTGACTATCCGGGTGGATTACCCCAACGGCGGGCCGAAACAGTAGGGGGATGCGAGTGGTTCGTAGCATCCCACCCTAGCCGCAACAACAAGAACGCGGCGAGGGTGGGGCACCCGGGTCTCGACGGGGCTGAGGTTCGTGGGTTCCCACCCTTTTCGCAAGATACGCGAAAAGGATGGGGCACGGGGCACCAGGGAAGACGGCCACTCGACGCACTGATCTCAAGCAGATTCCAGGAACATTTCCCCGGATTCCGGCGTATAACAGGCAAGAGGACGATTGCCATGATGCGAAAAGCAGCAACTTTGGCGGCTGGCCTGGCGCTGGCGGCGGGGATGGCCGGATGCAGGGTGCACGTCGACAAGGACGCCAACGGGGAGGACAAGAACGTCCGGGTGGACACGCCATTTGGCGGCGTCCACGTCAATACCGACCAGACCACGGCCGCGGACCTGGGATTGCCGGTCTATCCGGGCGCCCAGACGGTGAGGGGCGACGACAAGCACAAGTCGGCGGATGTGCACCTGGGATTTGGCGAGTGGGAGATGCGGGTACGGGCGGTCTCCTATGAGACGCCGGACACCGCCGAGAAGGTAACGGCTTTCTACAAGAAGGCACTGGGCCGCTACGGCGATGTGATTACCTGCCAGGGCAATTCCGCAGTGGGCACGCCAATCGCAACTTCAGAGGGGCTGACCTGCGACGAGAACAAGAGCTCTCATGTGCATGTCGACCAGGGGGATTACAGCCTGGGGAAGGGCAACCTGGAGCTGAAGGCAGGCTCCAAGCGCCACCAGCACATTGTGGGCTTTGAGAATCCCAGGGACGGCAGGACCCGGTTTGCCCTGGTGGCGCTGGATTTGCCCTCCGGGCTGGATAAGAACTCGGGGAAGAGCGACTAGAGTGGTTCCGGCAGCGCTCGACTAGAACCATTCCGGCAGCGCACGATACAGAGCGCAGAGGATGCCGGCGCGGTTACCCCGGCGCAGGCCGGCAAGGAGCAGCGTTTCGCAGGCAGCAACTTCAAGCGAGGTCCGCTTCGCGCGAGATTTGCGCCGGAGCGGAGCTTTCTCGCGTGCCCGTTTCAGGCGGACAGAGCTGGCAACCAGTCCCCCGGTGACCAACATCACACGCTCAACCTTCCCAATTCCTGAATAATCGTGAATGATGGTCATGAATGCGCCTGCGCGTGGGGCAGAATTCGTCCTCGCAGGCCAGTTTTCCCATCCGTGCCCGGAGACGAATCGCTGATCGCCGGGTCGAATCGGAGTCATATTTTCATGTACAAAATCGTAGAAGCCCGCAACGTGGGCCTCAATATCAGGCAGTTCGTCATCGATGCGCCGCGCATTGCGCGCAAGCAGAGGCCGGGGCAGTTCCTCATTCTCCGGCTGCATGAGAAGGGCGAGCGCATTCCGCTCACCATCAAGTCCTCCGACCCTGAAGCCGGCACGGTCACCATCGTGGTGCAGGGCGTGGGCAAAACCACCTCGCTGCTCAATTGCCTGGAGACGGGCGACTCGATTCTGGATGTCGTCGGCCCGCTCGGCCGGCCATCGGAGATTGAAATCTACGGGACGGCGGTGATCCTGGCCGGCAGCGTGGGCACGGCCATGGCGCTGCCCACCTCGAACGCGCTGAAGCAGGCCGGCAACCACGTGATCTTCATCGAGGGCGCGCGCAGCAAAGAGATGGTGGTCTTTGAAGACGAGGTCCGCCAGGCCAGCAGCGAGGCCTA
>JBKQRH010000074.1:0-9436 GCA_052326045.1 Occallatibacter sp.
CGCCGATGGGCTGGCCACCCATAATCGGACCGGGCGGCAGGGGCTGCGCGAGTCCCTCCGCGCCGCGCGAGCGGACGAATTCGATCGCGTTTGCGAAGGCCTTCTCGAGCCGTTGGCGGGCAACGGAGAGCGAGGCCACCTGGGCAACACCCCTGGCGTGCTTCTCAAAGTCCAGATCGAAGCCCTCAGGCCGCGAGGCGCCTTCGATAAACCAGTCGATCGTCTGTGCCGTGTGCGCGACCTGCTGCGCCGCGGTCATCATTTCGTCCCGCGGACGAAAGCCGGAGTCGGCCTCATCGAGAACCCCGGTCGAGCGTTCAAAGAATTCTTTGCTTGCGAGCAACTGATTGGCAAAGTCGGTAGATTGTGTTTTTTGGCTCATGACCCGGAATTCTAGCACCCACAAACAATGCCAATCAAGATTTCAGGCGCACGGGTCTTGCGCCGATATCCTGTCGCAAGGGCGGGGAACCAATGCAGCAAATTCGCCGCCGACACGCTGACTCAGGGCCGGTCGTAGAACCGGAAGAACAGCGATGGCTTGGAAACGGGCTCGGCTCGCGCCACCAACCCGGCCACCTGCGTGTCGCTCAACGGCGTGAACTCCCGCGCCAGGTGCACGTTCTCTTCGAGCTGCGCAATCGTGTCGCAGCCGATGATGACCGTGCTCACCGGGCGCGACAGCGTGTAGTACATCGCCTCGCGCATATTGATCGTGCCCGGCGTGGTGGCCTGCACTGACATTCCCTCCCAGGAGTGCTTCTGCTGCTCGATGGGCGGCGGCGTCCAAGTGGAGAGAAGACGTCCGCGCGCAGGCACCTTCATCCCGATGATGCCCATCTGCTTTTCGACCGCCAGCGGCAACAGCTCCTGGTTGAAGCTGAAGTGATGCGGATCGGCCGCGTTCATGGCCATCAGAACCGTGTCGAAGGGATGGCGCTTGATGCATTCTATCAGCGCATCGGGCCGGTAGTGCCCTGTAATGCCCAGAAAGTGCACCACCTTCTGCTGCTGCATTTCCAGCAGCGCTTCCATCGCGCCGCCCTTGGCAAAGACCTCGTTCACATCGGTCAGGGTGCCGATGTCGTGCAACTGCCACAGGTCCACGTGGTCGGTCTGGAGCAGCTGCAGTGACTTCTCGATCATGCGCAGTGAGCCTTCGCGCGTCCGCTCCTTGGTCTTGGTGGCCAGGAAGGCCTCGTTGCGCCGGCGCGCCATCGCCTTGCCCACGTACTGCTCGCTCCAGCGCTCCGGCCCGCCGTAAATTGACGACGTGTCGATGTAGTTCACGCCCAGGTCCAAAGCCCGATCGATGATGGGCACGGCTGCGTCGAAGTTGTTCGGCCGCTCCAGTGCTGCCTGCCCGCCCAGCGAGAAGATGCCCACGCGGTAGCCGGTTTTGCCCAGGTTGCGCGTCGGCATGGCCGTCGGGGTTACGGGGTTTGACGGAAGGCCGGGGAGGGCCCTCGGGGTCTCGGCCAGCGCCGATGGCGCCAGCAATGCGGCGGTTACCGCTCCGCCAGCCTTCAGAAATTCGCGGCGTCCCTGCTTCCGTGCCGCAACCGGTTGATTGTCGCTCATGATGACCTCCTCGCCGATCTGCTTGCTTCGTGAGCATTCATCATAGTACAGGCCGGCTCGTGTAGAAAAGAGATGCAGAGAGGGGCGCCCGGCTTCATGACCGGAACTTGCGCAATGCTTCCCCAAGTCCGTTCTCGTATGCATCGATGAGCTTGTCCCAGGACGCATTCGCGTCTTCATCGATTTCCTTGCGCCGCGCATCCGCATCGAACCATGCAATCGTTCTCTGAATCCCTTGCGCAAACGGAACTTTGGCGCAGTAGCCGGGGACAAAGCGCTTGATCTTGCTGTTATCGAAGACCACGCTCGCCGCTTTATCGCCCGTCAAGCTGCCGAGTTCATCCGGCAGGCAAGCGCACACAAAGTCCGACGGGATGTGAACGATCCGCGCCTCAACGCCCGCGGCTTGCGCCGTGATGCGATAGAACTGATCCCAGGTCATCACCTCGTCGCTGGTGATGTGGAAGGCGTGGCCAATGGCTTGCTGATGTCCCAGCAAGCCCACCAGTCCCTGGGCAAAATCGCTGTTATGCGTAATCACCCAGAGCGAGGAACCATCTCCCGGCACGATGACCTTCTTGCCTCGCCGCATCCGCTCCACCGCCGTCCAGGACTTCTGCCAACTATTCACCGCCAGCGGAATTTGTGTATCGCCATAGGTCAGCGACGGACGTACAATCGTAATCGGAAACCCCTCTTCGCGATAGGCCTTCATCAACCGTTCCTCGCAGGCGATCTTATCCCGCGAGTACTGCCAATAGGGATTAGACAGCGGTGTCGATTCCGTAATCAGATAGTGCCCAACCGGTTTTTGATACGCGCTGGCCGAACTAATGAAGATAAACTGCCGCGCGCGGCCGCGAAACAAGCGGATGTCCCGTTCCACATCGGCAGGCGTGAAGGCAACCCAGTCTACGACCGAGTCGAAGCATTGGTTGCCGAGCGCCTGCGCCGCTGCTGCCTCGTCGGTGACATCTGCCCTGATTGTGCTGACATTCTTCGGCAGATCGGCTGCCCGTTGTTCCCGCCTCAGCAGCGTCAATTCAATCTCCCGCTCTGCCGCCAATCTCGTCGAAGCCGTGCTGATATTTCCCGTGCCTCCAATGAAAAGAACCTTCATGTCGCCTCCGTAGACCATAATGTATCAGGAAAGATGGGGCCTCCTGAGCGGCTCCATCTGCAATCCTGAATCGGGCGCCCGTGACATTGCGCGATAGGTGAAAATGGTTTGGTGCCTTGCGCGCGCTTCCCCGGGCTGGGTATCTTTGTGAAGCAGCTTGAGCATTTCCCGGAAAGACAATCATGGACGTTCTGAAACGGCTTTTCGAGCAGCATTACCGGTTGCCGGCTGTAGACGCGCAGCCGCTTCAGGGCCAGCTCGGCGGCTCGGGGCGCGCCATCGTCCGGCTGACCGGCGGAGGATTCAGCGCCATCGGCATTGTCTATTCCGTGCGTGAGGAGAATTTCGCTTTCCTTGAGTTCTCCAGGCATTTTCGCCGCCACGGATTGCCGGTGCCGGAGATTTATGCGGAGAATTTGAGCCAGGGCGCCTATCTTGAAGAGGACCTGGGCGACACGACGCTCTTCGAATTTCTTGGGCTGCATCGCGCCGGCGAGGACATCGCTCCGCAGGCCATTGAAGCGTATCGCAAAGTGGTGGCTGTGTTGCCGCGTTTTCAGGTCGAGGCCGGCCGTGATTTGAATTACAAAGTCTGCTATCCGCGATCCAGCTTCGATCGCCAGTCCATCGCCTGGGATCTGAATTATTTCAAGTATTACTTTCTGCGCTTGGCCGGCGTTCCCTTCAACGAACAGGCCCTGGAGCAGGATTTCAGCCGCTTGACGAAGTTTCTGCTGGGCGCCGGCCACGATTATTTTCTCTATCGGGATTTCCAATCCCGCAATGTCATGTTGCGCGGCGGGCAGCCCTTTTTTCTGGACTACCAGGGCGGACGCAAAGGCGCGCTGCAATACGACATCGCGTCTCTGCTCTACGATGGCAAGGCCGATCTGCCGCCCCGGTTGCGCCAGGAACTGCTCGACCACTATCTCGATTGCCTTGGCGGTTACATCGACTTCAATCGCGAAGTCTTCATGGAGCACTATTACGCATACGTTTACGTCCGCATCCTGCAGGCCCTGGGGACCTATGGCTTCCGGGGGTTTTATGAGCGCAAGGTGCATTTTTTGCAGAGCGTGCCGTACGCGCTGAAGAACCTGCGCTGGCTGGCTCAGAACGTTAAGCTGCCCATCGCCCTGCCGGCGCTGATGGATGCCCTGCAAGCGATGGCAGCATCGGAGAAATTGCAGGGGCTGGCTTCACAAGCCATGGAAAAGCTTTCTCCCGAGGAAGGCGGAGGGGTTAACCCCCGCATGGAAGCTGCGGAACCGAAGCGGGCTTTAGCCCCGGAAGGACGCATTTCGCCAATTTCTCCTGAGATCATAAGTCTTCCCGCAGCCGGTGCACCCGCAGAGACATTGACGGTGCGGATTTTCAGCTTCTCCTTCCACCGCGAGATGCCCACCGATGAGGCCGGACACGGCGGCGGGTTTGTTTTCGATGCCCGCAGTCTGCCGAATCCCGGGCGTGAAGAACAATTCCGCGCATTGACCGGCAAGGACGCGGCGGTAATCGACTATTTGAATCGGGAGGCAAGCGTGCGCCAGTTTCTTGCCGGCGTCGTGTCGCTCGTGGATGCAAGCGTGAGCAGCTATCAACGCCGCGGCTTCAACAACCTCATGGTGTCGTTCGGCTGCACCGGAGGCCAGCACCGCTCCGTCTATCTGGCCGAGCAGTTGGCCAGGCATCTGCTCGGCAACGGAGTGGAAGTGGTCGTCCGGCATATCGAGCTGGAAAAGACGGAACTGGACAAGATGGAACCGGAGAAGATGAGCCGATGAAGGCGATGATTCTGGCCGCCGGACTGGGCACGCGCTTGCTGCCGCTCACCGTCGACCGCCCCAAGGCGCTGGTGACAATTGCTGGCCGCACGCTGCTGGAGATTGCGCTCACGCGTCTGCGCTCCTTTGGCGTGAGCGAGGTGATTGTCAACGCGCATCATTACGCGGAGACGATTGCCGATTACCTGAAGGCCAACGGCAACTTCGGCATGCGTATTGAAGTCTCTCGCGAGGAAGAATTGCTAGACACCGGCGGTGGCTTGAAGAAGGCCGCGCTTTTTTTTAGTGGAAGCTCACGGGAACCGTTCATTGTGCATAACGTCGATGTCATCAGCACCATCGATCTTGGGCGCATGATGCGGTTCCACGCGGAACAGGGCGCCCTCGCCACCCTGGCAGTTCAAGACCGGGAGAGTTCGCGGCATCTGCTCTTCGACGAGCAGGTCCGGCTCTGTGGCCGTCGAGCCGGGCGCGCCCCGGAGGCTGAAGAGGTTCAGATTGAATTGGTGCGGCCTGCCGCAGAGTTGCAGGCGTTGGCCTTTTGCGGCATCCACGTAATCTCTCCCCAACTCTTCGCGAAGATGGAAGAGGAAGGCGCGTTTTCCATCATTTCCGCCTATCTGCGTCTCGCGGCCCAGGGAGAAAAGATCATCGCCTTTCGCGCGGATGAATGTTATTGGCGCGATCTCGGCCGGCCGGAGAGCATCCTGCAAGCCGCCCAGGACATGGGCAGCGGAAAGTACTCCGTAACTTGACGCGGCGGCGCCGGTCCATCCCAGGGTCCAAAGTCGGGACCTCGGGCGCCCGGCGATTTGACTTGCAATCTATACACTGTTGGTATACAGTATACAGTAATGACTCAGAAGCTCAGAATCGATTTGTCGTCCAGCTTGCCGGTTACCACGCAGATTGTTGACAACCTGAGGGTCCTGCTCGTGGAAGGACAGCTCAGTTCCGGTACGGAGCTTCCTTCTGTACGGCGCCTGGCGATGGAATTGGGTATTCATTTCAACACTGTTGCGGATGCGTATCGGTTGCTCGCTTCCGAAGGCTGGCTCGATCTCAAGCACGGAAGAAGCGCGCGGGTCATTGATCGCGATTTGCCCAGACCCACCCGGAACGCAATCCGGAGCTGGAAATCGCGTTTGAAGCAGCTTGCAGCTCAGATGCAGGCCGCAGGTATACCAAACTCCGAAGTCGCGAACGAACTTCGCAATATCGCAAAGGAACTGACCAAATGACACTGAGAATCCTCTCCTTGATACCGTTTCTATTGGCCGCGACAGTGGTTCTGTTTGCTCCTGTGCTCGGCCCGCGGCGCATCTTCTTCGCGGTTCGGGTGCAGCCGGATTTCCGCTCAACGGAACCTGCGAGGCGCGCTCTCAGGCAATACCAGTTGGGAGTGGCGGCTTTTGCTCTGATCGGTCTGCTCTGGACATTCGCGCGACCGGAGAATCCCAGTGCTGGACTGATTCCCGAGGTTCTGCTCTTCGTCGTGGCGATCCTATTTTGGCAGCGAAACTATCGTGCCCTGGTCAAATACCAAATGAATCCGCCGTCCGTAACCGGCGTGGAACTGACAACAGAACCCGACCGGCTGCCCCGGTTCTTCTGGGTGTCCATGATCCCACCGATCATCCTCGCTGGGACGGCGCTGTACCTTTATTTGCATTGGTCAAGCATTCCTGCCCAATATCCGATTCACTGGGGACCGGACGGAATGCCGAACGGCTGGGCGACCCGATCGTTGCGGGGAGTTTACGGCCCGTTGTTGTTTGCCGCACTGTGGATGGCCTGGCTCATTGGGATGGCATTTGCTATCTGGTATGGCGCACGCCGATCGCCACTGCGGACAGCCGTGGCGAAGATCATGATCGCGGTGGAATTCTTATTCGGCATCATCTGGCCCGTGGTCTCCCTCCTGCCGCTGTACCGGCCAAACGCTGCTCTTCTCGTCACGGTTATTCTCGGCGGCGTTGCCGGCTTGATTGTCTACTCGCTTGTGACCTTCCGCAGAGCGGCATCTGTGGCGGGAGAGGAGGTCATTCCGGCCGCGTCTGCTGGATCGTCCTTCTTCGACCGGCAGAATCCCGCAATTCTTCTGCCCCGCGCGGACGGCCTCGGCTATTGTCCTAATCTTGCTCACCCGGTTGCCTGGGTGTTGCTCCTTTATCCCTTTGCGATTGTCATCGTTGCGATGATATTCATTTTTTGAGCGTGCTATCTCCCAGTTTTATGCGATGTTGCCGGATGTTCTTGCCTGATCCGAGCGCAATTGACTTGGCTGTGGGCCACTCGCCTGATTCCCAACAGCCAAGCCGTCCGGATAAGATGGAGAGACCACAACCTCCGAGGCCCTGTATGCCATCTCGTCTCTTTTCGCTGATCGCACTGCTGTGCCTGTCGTCCGCCCTTCACGCCCAATCGGAGGCCCACGCCCGCTACCAGATCTCCGGCGGCTATACTTTCCTCTCCAACTCCTTCAATGGAGTGCCCGGATCCCGCCAGCCGCTGAACGGATGGGATGCCGCCGTGGGGGTCCCGCTTTGGCGCGGCCTGCGTTTCAAGGCCGACCTCTCCGTATACAGAGGAACCAACCTGGGCGCGCCGCAACACGCCTTCTTCATCTTGGCAGGCTGGCAATACAACTGGCGTTTCAGAAGAGAATCCTTTTTTGTGGAGGGATTGGCGGGAGACGGCGGCCTGAACAGGTATTGGGGGGCAAACCAAACAACCGGCGAAACCGCCTCGTTTGCAACCTTCGTCGGCGGCGGCCTGGATACGCCTCTCGCGCGGCACATCGCTTTCCGCGTAGAGGGCGGCTATCAGTACTCCTATTTCTGTCTCCTGGGCCCCAAGCCAGGGCTTGTTCCATACCGGATACCCGGCTTGCCCACCAATTTCGGCCGCATCTCCAGCGGATTGGTTTGGAATTTCTAGGGCCTCGAAATTCAGCGCGCTTTCCCAGGTCCGAAGACCCGGGGCTGGGGCGTCCCGCTGTGGGATGTCTCCTGAATTTGGAAGGTTAGAATATGGCCTATGTCATCGACTCGCGAGTTCGGCTTTAAGGAAATTACGCGTGACAATTGGCTGACCCCCGACCCGATATGGGAGGCCTATTGGCGTCCAGAGCCAAACCGTTTGCAGGGTTGGGTTGACGACTTCCTAGCGGTTCAGATGCGATCGGATGTGCCTGTTGACATCCGTGGACTTTTCGAAGTTGCCAGGAGCGCCTTTATATATGGTTTGATGTTCTATCCTCTCGTGACGATTGGCGCCGAACAGATTTGCAGAGTTTCTGAAGCGGCTGTTTCGCTGAAATGCAAACTATTGAATGCTCCAAATCGGGAAAATACCTTCAAGAAAAGGATCGGGTGGCTGATCAAGATGGAGGTGATCAAGAGTAAAGATGAGCCCCGCTGGGATTACTTAAGGTTCCTCAGGAACGAAGGGTCGCACCCGAAATTCCAGACAATACTGACACCTGTAATGTGCTTGAAGATAATGGAGGGTGCGGCGGAACTGATCGGTGATCTTTTTACCGCCCCACAAGAAGCAGGTCGCTAAGTCTGCATACGATGTTGCTTCTTCAACGGATCGTCAATGCTAGGTGCCCATTCCGACAGCCATCTTTGAGGCGCGTGGGCTGTGGAGTGCATCGGCAGTATCCCGAGCTCTCGATCAGTGTACAGTCGGCTTGGCGCGATTTGACACCGGAACGCAGAAAGGCCGCTCCTTGGGGAGCGGTCTTTCTGTTTGAGGATTGTTGATTTAGTCGGCTGGTTGGCGAGTTGGCAAGTTAGCGGGTTTGTGGGTTAGCCGGCTAGTCCCCGGCAACTAACTCAGATTCTCTCTGGTGAACCGGCTTTGCCGGGGCGATGGAGTCCAGGCGGACCAGTCCCTCGACCGGCTTCTCGCCCAGGACGTGCTCGCGGTAGAGCTTGGCCATGCGGGCATTCTCGCCGTCCTGCTTCAACTTGGCGTCGCGGGCGCGAATGTGCTCCTCGCGGGCGTTCTTGGCGATGCCCAGATCGTCCAGCGCGTGGTTGGCCTCGGCGTTCACATGCTCCATGTTCAGCGCCAGCTTGTGGCCCACCTCGGTCATGCCCACCTTCTTGCCCCCGGCGAAGATCTCATGCCGGCCGTGCTCCTCGTACCACTTGGTCAGGGTGGCCGTCATGTGCATCTTCTCGATGATGTTGCGCCAGCCCACGCCCGTGTTGTACGCGCAGAAGCTGATCTCGCCTTCCTGCGTGGCGTAGGGAATGATGCACTGCTCGGTGCGGCGGAAGTCGTAGTTGAACAGGTCCTGGAACCACATGCCGGCGATGAACAGGAAGTTCCAGCGATCCTTGCGGCGCTTCTCGATGTCCTCAAGGGTGCGGTCGCCCTTCACGCTGCCGTAGTTCTTTCCGGTGGCGTTGAACGTCTTGTCCATCTTCTTCAGCATATCGGTGATCTTGAAGTGCGTGGGCGCCTCGAACGGATCGTAGTTGCGCAGCAGCGACAGGCCGAAGCCGATCACCGAAAGCCACTTGCCGCGGGCCGCGTCGTTGATCTTGGCCAGGTCCTTGGCCACGATGTTCATGTTCAGGAAGGCCGTCACGGGCGCGGCTTCCTTGGTCTCCTTGTCGATCATCATGGCCATGCCGATGCCGCAATTCGGGTGGCAGCCGCACGAGAGTTGGCCCCACTCTGCGCTGGGCCCATGAATCAGGTCCGCCCAGTCGGAGACGGTGCTCATAAAGCTGATCGGGAACCAGTCGCGCTCCGGTACGCCGAATCCGCACTGCTTCTTGATGTCGTGCGCCATGTGCGAGAGCGTGTAGCGCTGCGCATAGCGGCGCTCGTCGGTAATCTCCTCGTCGCGGCCCGTGAAGCTGTCCGGCTGGAACGAAAGGAAGCTGATCTTCTTCGGATTCTCCAGCGCGAACTCGATGATGCGGCCCACCTG
>JBKQRH010000075.1:0-14896 GCA_052326045.1 Occallatibacter sp.
AGGAGAGTTGCACCCCTCCACACGTGGGCCTGTGGCGCAGTTTGGGAGCGCGCTTCCATGGCATGGAAGAGGTCGTCGGTTCGATCCCGACCAGGTCCACCATCCGTTGACAATTTACTGAGGCGAAGAGTCCATTCGTGCTTTTGATCCGCGCCCGCATTCTCTTTCAGCGCGCGGAATTTCCCCTGCCGCTCGTATCGGGCTTCAGCGCGCGCTGTCCTGCACAGTGGCCGCTGCCGGGAGCCCGAGCGCAGCAGCCGGCGGCAGATCCTGGCCGTTTTCCCAGCCGCGAATCCCTTCCCGGAAGAGGTCGCCGCGCTGCTGCCACTTCTCAATCGCGAGGTCGTAGCGGACGGTCACATTGTTCAGCCAATAGGGGCGGTTTTCGCTCAGCCAGACCTGGCTGTACTCGTCCTTTACGGCGGAGTAGGCATCGCGCAGGTCCTGACAGCGGCCAAACATGCTGCTGATCTCATCCAGAATGTTACGCGTTTCCGCGCGGCGCGCCTTGTCGCGCTGTTGCGCCAGCGCCTGCGCATACGCGCCGGCGATCTCCTGGCCCAGTTGAAACTTCAAGCCGATCAGGTCCAGGCGCCGCGCTCCCAGATCCATCGCCGCCAGCGCGTCCACTTCCTTCAAATGCGGATTCGCCACGCGCGCTTCCGCAATGAGCACAGTGGCGCGCTCGGCGTGGGTGCGCAAATCCACCGCCAGCGGCAAAACCTCCGCCGACGCCTCCTGTCCCTCAGCGCTCCAGGGGTCCAACCAGAACAGTTCGTCGCTGGTCAATCCGGTATGCGCCTGTTCCAAAGCCTCGTGCGCGACCATCAATTCCTTCTCAGCCTGGTCCACCTTGCCGCTGGCATCGCCATGGAAGGTCTGCCCATAGGACTCCTGGTAGGCGGGGATCGAACTCTCGCCCGGTTGCCATGCCGCCACCGCGCCAAACAGCACGCCGTACCAATCCATGTTGAAGAGACCCTCGCCGTCGTCGTTCCAGACCGTAATCAGAGCGCCCGTGGAACCCAGCCGCTGTCCGTCGCGAATGAAGCCCTGGATGTTTCCGAAGGCCGTCCTGGCCAGGGGATACACTTGGTTCCAATTGGAGTCGCCGGGAGCCACCCAGGTCTCGATCCCGGCCTTGGCAAAGGGCTCGATCAGCTTGCCGAAGTCCGTGGCGTCACCATAGTTCCAGGGCACGGCGATCATATCTTTAGGCAGCCCGGCCACGGCCTCCGGATCGTCCGCGCCAATATCTCCCCAAAACAGCAGGCGGCGATGCAACGGCGCCAGATCGTCGTGAATCTGCTTCAGAAAATCGACGTAGACCGGCCCATAGCCGCGCGCCTGCACCTGCGGATGAGTGCGGCCCACGCCCAGATCGAAGGTCTCATCGGCCCCGATGTGCAGGAAGGGCGAGGGGAACTCCTGGGCAATCTGAGCAAACCAGTCGTGGATCAGCGGCAGAGTCTGCGATTGGCCGGGAGCCAGCACGTAGCCATGCGGCGTCTCAGCCACATCCTTGTACAGGTCATATTTCAGCACCTGGTGAAGATGCCCGAAGGCTTCCTGCTCGGGCACGATCGCGACGTGATACAGATGGGCGTACGCCACCAGATCCGCTGCGTTGGCCGGCGTCAGCGCGCCGCCTGGAGGAGCAGGCAGCGGTTGACCGGCATAGAGCAGCGTGTGCTCGATGTAAGGCGAATAGATATTGATCTTGTAGGAGGCGAAGACCCGGATCTGATGCTTCTGGAACTCCAGCGTGGGAAAGGGACCGCGGGAGAGGTCGTCGTCGATGCCGCGATACTTCATCGCCGGCCAGTCGCGCACCGTGCCCGTGGGCAGCACCCGCTTGCCGCCGGGAAGGGGAAGCAACTGCCTGAGCGTTTGCACCCCATAAAAGATGCCGGAGCCGGAGGCGGCAACGACAAAGGCCACACGCGGCTCGACCGCCAGCACATAGCCCTCGGCCTTCATCGCCGCGTCGAATCGCAGGCCGAGCCTGGCCAGCAGAGCTTTGGCATCCGCCGAGCCGGCGCGCAGCAGCAGCACACGGTAGCCTGCTTTCTCGGCGCCTGCGCCGCTGAACCCCGCCGCCTGCATCGCCTCTTTCAGATCGCGCGCCGCAAATACGTCTTCCGCGTCGTGGCCGGGCACGTTGACGGCAATGGTTGCCGGCAGCGCCGTCTCCCCGGCAAAATGGGCCTCACGGGGCGCCGGCAGCAACCGGACTTGCCCCACTGATGGGGTTGAAAAAGCGCACAGCAGCGTGAGAACTCCCCACACGCTGCCGCGCAAAACTGAGGACGGCTTTGTCCGGTTGAGGCTCGGCATCTTACTCACCTTCAGCTCGCAAATGCGAGCGGTTCATTTCGATTCGGTCATTGTAGACGAATCATGCGCGCTGCTCCCGCGCCGGCAAGCGAGAATAAGTACGGGACGGGAGTTCCTGCCTGGCTCACCCGTTCCTTTCAACTTAAGCGGAAGCAGAATTTGGGCCAGAGGCTCACCACCATGACCAAGTACGACCTCCCTTCGACGAACCAGCCCGCATCCGCCGATCCCTCCGGGAAGCGCGGCTACAACCGTTTTCTTTTGCTGGTTGCGGGCTTCGGCGGCTTGATCTACGGGATCGACGTAGGCATCATCGGCGGCGCATTGCCGTATCTGGAAGCGACTTCGCGGCTGACTGCCTCGCAACTGTCGGTGGTGGTGGCGGCCGTGCTGCTGGGCAGCGTGTTCTCAACGCTGTTTGCGGGCCTGCTGGCCGATTGGATGGGGCGCAAGCCGCTGATGGTCCTGAGCGGCGTCGCGTTTACCCTCAGCATCCCGGTGATCGCCCTCTCGCACGGCTACGGGCCGCTGTTTTTCGGACGCCTGCTGCAGGGCATCGGCGGCGGGCTCATCGGCGTCGTCGTTCCGCTCTATCTGGCCGAGTGCCTCCCGGCACGGAATCGCGGCCAGGGGACAGGCGTGTTTCAATGGCTGCTCACGCTGGGCATCGTCGCGGCAGCCATGGTGGGAATCTATTACAGCTATCGAGTTGAAACGGTGGCCGCAGCCGGCGACGCCGCAAGTCTCTTGATGTTTAAGGACCAGGCCTGGCGGCGCATCTTTTGGGCATCTCTTCCTCCAGGCATATTGTTTGCGCTGGGCAGCCTGTTGGTCACGGAGTCTCCGCGATGGCTGTTCCGGCATGGCAAAGAAGAGCTTGCCCATGCGGCCCTGCTTCGCTCCCGGACTCCGCAACAGGCTGACCTGGAGTTAAGGAAGATGAAAGAGACGGCGCGTCTTGCAACGGCGCCGCGCTCGTCCAGCGAGAAGATGGGCGGGAAGATTCAGGATTCCCTGTTGCGCCGGAAGTACGTGATTCCCTTTCTGCTGGCCTGCATCATCCTCTTCTGCAACACCGCGACAGGCATCAATTCCATCATCGGCTATAACACGGACATCCTGCTGCAGAGCGGGCTCTCCGATCTCCACGCGCACTGGGGCTACGTGATTTTCACGGTGGTGAATTTTCTCATGACCATGGTGGGCATGACGCTGGTCGATCGCAAGGGCCGCAAGTTCCTGCTGATTCTCGGCGCCGGCGGAATCATCGTCTCCCTGACCGCCGTGGGGGCGATGTTTCTGAAAACGGAAAAGCTGAGTCTGGATTGCCGCGGCCCGATTCAAGCCATGGTTGGCCCGAATCAGGAGTTAGCATTGCGCTTCGATCCGGCCCAAGCGGAGAGATTGCTCGCCGGCAAGGGCTATGCGGGGAGCGATATCAGGAGCGATCGCGCCTCTCTTGCCATCATCTATTCCTATGGAGGCTTCACGGCCTCAACCAGCTATGCGCGCTCCGGCGATTCAGCCGCCGCTCCCATTCACATCACGCGCGCAAGCTGCGTTCCCGCCAACAAGGTCGAAGCATTCTTCAAGAATCCATTTGCCGATCTGGATACGGCCCGGTCCGCGCCGCTGAAGATCGAGAAGGCTATGATCGGCCGGGTTCCCGATGCCGGCCACGGCTGGCGGGTCGCCATGGGCCTCTACGCCTTCATGGCGTTCTTTGCGCTGGGCCCCGGCTTGTGCGTGTGGCTGGCGCTGTCGGAGCTGATGCCTACGCGCATTCGGTCCAATGGCATGAGCGTTGCCCTGGTCATCAATCAACTGGTTTCGACCACGCTAGCAGGCATCTTTCTGCCCTTTGTCGGCAAACACGGCTATTCATCGATGTTCTTCCTGTTCGCCGGCTTCACGGTGGTCTACTTCCTCGTCGCAGCCTTCCTGCTGCCGGAAACCAAAGGCAAAACCCTGGAAGAGATCGAGGCCCATTTCGAGGGCAAAGCAATCGCGTGAAGCGTTTCTCCTTCAGACCTTCACGGCAGCTTCCGCTCAGGCGATAGTCTGGCTCCTTCCGGCCCAAGCCGGTAAACCAGCGCCACTCAACCGTCAAAATCATGGAATGCCCAGGAACTTGTGGGTTTGCAGGCTCAATCGCCACTGCGGATGATCGAGGCAATAGCGCAGCGCAAGCTTCGTATTCACCGCGCGGCTGGGCCCATCCATCGGCTGGAGAAAGAAATGCCGGAAGGGAAGGGTCTCGAAGTCCGCGGGATCGGCTCCGGCTTGCGGATAGACCAGCTTCAATTCGTCTCCGCTCTTCTGCGCCAGCTCCGTTCCGGCTTTCGGGCTCACGCACAACCAATCCAGGCCCGCCGGAGCCGCAATCGTCCCGTTGGTTTCCACGGCAATCTCAAAATCGCAAGAGTGCAGCGCCTCGATCAGGCTTGCGTCCAGTTGCAGCAGAGGCTCACCGCCGGTGCAGACTACGAATCGCTTCCCTTGCGAGGCGTCCATGGGCCATTTCTGCTCGATGGCCACAGCCAACGCCTGCGCGGATTCAAACCTTCCGCCGCCGGGTGAATCCACGCCCACAAAATCCGTGTCGCAAAACCGGCAGGCTGCCGTGGCCCGGTCCTGCTCGCGCCCCGACCAGAGATTGCAGCCGGCGAACCGGCAAAAGACCGCCGCACGCCCAGCCTGCGCCCCTTCGCCTTGCAGCGTATAAAAGATTTCCTTGACGGCGTAGCTCATAAAGGCAGCTTCTAGCTGCTAGCTCCTAGCTTCTAGATCATCGTGCAAGGGTTGGGGCCGTCAACCTGGCGAGAACAAGCTGAAGGCCAGAGGCTAAAAGCTAAGAGCCGGATTTTTCGTACCGCAACGGATCCTCGATGCCGTTCTCGCGGAATCCCTTACGCCGCAGCAGACACGAGTCGCATTGTCCGCACGGCTCGCCCGTAGGCGATGGGTCGTAGCAACTGCTGGTAAGCGAGTAGTCCACGCCCAACTCGATTCCCTTGCGAATGATCTCCGCCTTGGTGAGCGCGATGAGCGGAGCATGAATTTTGAGCGCCTGCCGCCCTTCGACCCCGGCCTTGGTCGCCAGGTTGGCCATCTTCTCGAAGGCCTCGATGAACTCGGGACGGCAGTCGGGATAACCGCTGTAGTCGAGCGCGTTCACACCGATGAAGATGTCGCTCGATCCCAGCACTTCAGCCCAGGCCAACGCGAACGAGAGAAAGATGGTGTTGCGCGCCGGAACGTAGGTGATGGGAATGCCGTTGGCCATCTCGCCCGCCGTGCGTCCCTTGGGAACGTCGATGTCGCCGGTGAGCGCGGAACCGCCAAAGACGCGAAGATCGATGGCCGCAATGCGGTGGGCCGCCACGCCGATGGATGCGGCAACCCGGCGCGCGGCCTCCAGTTCAACAATGTGCCGCTGGCCGTAAGAGAACGAAAGCGCGTAGAGCTCGTATCCCTGGCTGCGGGCGATGGCCAGGACGGTGGCCGAGTCGAGGCCTCCGCTTAACAGAACCACCGCGCGTTTTGGTTGGTTCTCCATATTTCGCCGGCTCGCGATTACTTCAAATCCCCGCCCCTGCCAATGTCCATCGAGGGCGGAAGCGGATTGCTCTCGTCGATGGAGGCCTCGATGCACTGCTTGAGCAGCCCCTTGGCTTCAAGGATGAACTCGATGGCATCGCGAGCCGCGCCTTCGCCGCCACGGCTTGGAGTCACGTAATGGGCTTCGGCCTTGACCTGAGCGCGGGCATTGGCGACGGCTACGGCGAATCCGCATTGGCGCATCACCGGCAGGTCGACCACGTCGTCGCCCACGTAGGCGATCTCGTCGAGGGTCACGCCTTCCTTCGCCATGATCTCGCGGACCGCCTGCATCTTGAAAGCACAGCCCTGGTAGACGAACTCGAGCTTGAGGTCGCGGGCGCGCAGGGCCACGCTCTCCGAGAGGCGCTTGGTGATGACGCCCAGCTTCATCCCGCCCAGACGCGCCAGCTTCATCCCCGCGCCATCATGCGCGCTGTAGCCCTTGGCCTCGACCATCCTGGTCGTAACAGCGCCATCGGGCGAGGCGACCGGAGCCGGAATGATCCAGATCTTTCCGTCGGTCAGGACGCCATCGACGTCGAAGAGAATGATTTTGATGCGGCGGGCGCGGTCCTGCGCGGAGAGGGTCATGCCTTTGATTTTACTCATCGGAGCCGGGCCTTCCGGCGGACGGGAGGGTGCAGATTCGTGGTATCCCACCCTCTCAACAGAAAAAAGTCGAAAGGATGGGGCACCCGGCATCATTGCGAAGATGAAACGCCGGAGGGAGCTGCGGGAACCTGAACCGGCGCAACCGGCTCGCGCACCAGCACGGCAAAACGCGGAAACGCAAAGCTGCCTGCCGCGTCGTCGATCACGTTCAACTGGCAGATGTAGGGGCCGGGCTTGAGCCCGGCCAATGGCACATCGAGCTCGATGGCCACCGCATCGCGGCCTTCCACGTTGATCGCCCTGGCCTGCACCAGCGGAGTTTCGTAGACCTTCGTCGAACCCTGGATGAGTTCCAGGCTGCTGAGCAGGTTGATGCCCGGTTTGGTTCCCCTGGGCTGGTTCTCAACCGGCTTTTCGCGCGCCGGAGCGTAGATTTCGTAGAGCAGGTACAAGTGCTGTTTCTGGCGGAAGACGTGGCTGATGTTGGGCACGTACTCTTGGCCGCCGCGGACTAGGGGGGTGTTCGTTTTGCTGGGCTGGCGCATCGACGCAAGGACGATAGAGCTCATTTTGAGCGGCGCCTTCTTCATATCCGGCAGCGTGATCTCGGCTTCGAACGAGCCCATGCGCCCGGTCTGGTTTTCGCGCACCACAAACTTCAGCCGGTACTTGCCCGGCGGCAGGTTGAAGCTGGTGGTGTACTGAATGTTCTTCTGCCGCGCCTGGAGCGATGGGTCGAGATTGAGCTTGACCGTTTCGCGCGCGTGGCCGATGGGCCGCTTGGCCTCATCGATCACCGATCCAATGATGTCCAGCGTGGCCTTATCCTTGTCGCCGCCCTTCACAAAAGGAATCTGCGTGCCGGGCACGATGAGCGAAACCGGCACAAAGAAGCGACTCTCGTCCAGCCGGAAGTACATGGCGTCAAGATAGACGGCCATGTCGGTGGCGGGCAGGTCGCTGGCCAACTGCTCCTCAAGCTCGCGCTCGCGGTCTTCGCGCCCAGCGTGCTGGAAGTCCGCCGGCGCGTAGTAGCCGGGCCGGTATTCGAGCTTTACGCCGGGCCGATTGATCTTGATGGTCAGCTTGCGATAGCGGCCGTCGCGCGCCGGATTTGTGCTGCGAAAGCCGATGGCGTAGTACGCCGAGGTGTCGGCCTGCACCTTCGCGAAGGCGGGAGCAAAGTCATTGGAATCGAGGAACGCCTTGCCGCCCGTATCCATGCTCAGCGTCGACATCACTTCCTGCGAATCAAAGTTGGCCTGCATGTTGTTGCCCAGCGCGGCGCCCGAGTAGGCTCCGGTCCCGCGCAGGCTGCCGGTCGAGGCGTCGCCCAGGGACGAAATCGACTGCAGGCCGCGCGTGTCCACGCTGTAGATGGCCAGATTGGCGCGCACCGCCGAGTTGATTGCCGCCCGCAGCGAAGCCTGATTCTCGATTCCGTCGCGTGAAATGCCGCCGGAAAAATAGAGCATCGACTTCTTTTCCGTGATTTTTTCCAGCGACCTGGCGATGGCCCTGAGGGCAAACAGTTCGCGGTCGGTGTTGATGTCGTTGTACTCGCTCTCGTCGGGAGTGTAGCCGGTGGTGTCCTCGACCTGGTTCGAATTCGCGGTTGCGCCCTGGGCAAAGCCCTGCCCCTCGGTGCCGTTATAGACCGCAACCTCGTTGATCAGCACATTTTTGTCGGCGGTAAAGTCCTGGTCCACCTTGAGCGTATCTCCGAGCGAAACCAGGGCCACCAGGTCGGCCGGCTGCATCTTCGACCTCAGAAAATCCTGCGCCGCCTGCACGCTGCGATCCAGATCTTCAGGCTGCATCGAGGTCAGGTCGAAGAACATCACGATCAGGCGGTGATTGCGCAGATCCTCGGGGCGCGCCACCACCGCGGCCTTGCCGCCATTCACGCTGCCGCCCGCGGCCAGCCCGCTCACCGTGGCCTCGTTGAGCGGCGTGGCCATATCCACGCTCTCGAAGTCGAAGGTCGCAATCTGCTGCTGCTTGCCGTTCTCTTGAATGCTGAAGTCGCTCTGCCTGAGTCCGCGCACCAGCTCGCCGGTCTTCGCGTCCCGCGCCACCACGTTGGTCAGCACCAGTTCGGCATTCACCTTGAGAACAAACCCGCCCTGCGGCGTAGCCGTGACCTGCGCGCCCGAAGCCTGGCCAGAGCTTTGCGCAAACGCCGGCTGCGCGCCCGGCGCCACAAGCGCCAGCGCCGCAACCACTGCTCCGATCTTCCGCATCCAACCCGTCATCAATTCCCTTCCACCCCAAACCCGCTAACCTGCCGCATCCGCTAAAACCTGAACCTGGCCGTAAATTGGAACGACCGCATGGAGCCGGCCGAGGTTACCTGCCCAAAGGTCGGCGAGGCCAAACCCGTATCCACGCCGGAATACTGCACGGTATTGAAAACATTGTTGGCCGTGGCGCGGAGTTCCATGCTGCGCGTGTCGCCCAGTTGCATGGTCTTCGAGAGCGACATATTGTTCTGGACGGTCCCCGGCCCCGGGATCGAGTTGCGCGAAGCATTGCCGTAAACATAGCCGCTGCTGTTGGCCGTGGGCGCCTTGAAGGCAGCGGTGTTGAACCACTCCTTGAGCGAACCGCCGCCGGCGGTGAGCGAAACCCCGGGCACGCGATCGGGACGCAGCGTGCCGGCCGTGCCGCGCGCCACATCGGCAACAGCCGCCTGATAACTGGGCGCAAGCGGCGTGCCGGTGGCGAAGGTAAAGCTGCCGGAAAGGGAGAATCCCTCAAGAATATGCGAGGCCGCGCCGCTGGTAACCCAGAATTTGTCCTTGCCGAAGGGCAGCTCGTAAAGATAAGTGCCGCTGACCCTGTGGCGCTGGTCGAAACTCGAGTTTCCTTCCTCGGCCCCCAGGTCCTGCCAGTTCTGCGCCACCACCGTCGAAGTGCCGCCCACCGAGCCGGCATTGTCGATGGAATGCGAGTATTGGTAGTTGGCGGTCAGCGCAATGCCGCTGCTGAGTCTCTTGTTCACTCGCAGCGTTCCCGCATTGAACTTGGAGAAGGCCGCGGACTGCTCGTAGTTGAAGAGCACGCAGGAGGACGGGATAGCGCCCGTCTGCACCAGGGCGCAGGCCGGGCTTCCGGGGCAACCGGGAACCGATGCTCCATTAGCCGGGCAGGGCAAAATGCGCGGAGCGCTGGTGATGTCCAGGTGGTTGCCCTTTGAGCCGTTGTAACCCACATTCATCACAATGCCCCAGGGCAGCGTCTTCTGCACATCGAGATTCCAGACCTCCACGTAGGGCAGCCGGTAGTGCGGATCGAGCGCGTAGCTGCCGGGCGTGGCCTGAGTAGTAGGCGTGGCCGGCGAGGGAGGCGAGGGAAATCCATCGGCCAAGGAAAGCTCTCCCGCATACGCCGCTTCGTTGGTCTGCTCGTTCACAAACTCCGGTGGGAGCACGGTGGGTTGGTGCGCCATGGTGGTGGCGAAGGTGGCGTACTGGCCGACGGTGTAGTTCATGCCGAAGCTGGCCCGCACCACGGCCTGTTTTGGCAGCCGCAGCGCAAGGCCCAATCGCGGCGCAAGCGCCAGATGGAAGGGGTAAACCAGCGAAGCGGGCAGGTTGCGGCTGTAGGAGGGCGGGGCGCCGGGCTGCACTTCGGCTACATCGGGAAAGCTCTTTGCCGCATCGGTATCGACCATGGCCAGGTGGTTGTACTTCTCGGTGTAGGGTGCATAAAACTCGTAGCGGAGTCCGTAGTTCAGCGTGAGCCAAGTCAGCGCGCGCCAGTCGTCCGTGGCGTAAGCGTCCCAGACGTTCTCACGCAGGTAGCTCTTGCCCGCGGTCGCGTCGATGGTGGTCTCCTGCGGCAGCCCGAGCAGAAAATCCGCCAGCGATGAGCCGGTTGCCGGGTCTTGCGCGGCGGGGGACTCGGTGAACAAGCCGGTGAAGGTGAAGGTTCCGGTTCCGTTGTATAAGGAGCCTGTGGCGTTTGACCCGCCCAGAAAATCGCGATGGACGCGGCGGTAGTCGCCGCCAAAGCGCAGGTTGTGTTTGCCGTGAATCCAACTTAGGGTTTCGGAGATGGAGATGGTTTGCGCGAGCGAGAAGCTGGGCTGCGTCTCGTTGAGCCCCTGGATATTGCTGAGCACCACGTTGGGCAGACCGTAATTGAGCGGAGCGCTGTCCGTCCCCTGGATGCCGATCTGGTTCGCGATGTCAGTCACATTGGTAAAAAAGTTCGTCGTCTGGCTCTGGCTGCGGTTCCAACTGGCGTTGAAGATGTTGGTTATCTTGTGATAGCCGACCGTGTAGCCGGCCTGCAGCGAGTTCGAGTCCGTTGAACTTTTGCCGCCCAACTGCGGGAAGATGTTCACATTGTCCTGTGCGGTGCGGCTCCAGTTGTAATTGAAGTTGATGCTCTGGCGAAGGCCCTGATTCTGGTTTCTGCGCCCGCCGCCGCGGTTCTCCAAAAGGGTGGCGTTCTGGCCCAGGCTGCGCATATAGCGAATGCCGGCCTGCGCTGTGTTCGACTGCGCGGTGGTCAGCAGGTGATAGTTCTGCGCGTAGCCGGGCAGGTTCGGCGCGGGGAAGAAGGGCTGGCAGTTCGACCCGCTCGCAGATGGATTCGGGCAAGTCAGCAGCGCGACTGCCGGTGAGTTCGCAAACCGCGAGGGAGGTATCACGTTGGTTTGGCCGTTGTAACTGAACTGCTGGCCGGTGGCGGGGTCGTAGATCGCCGGTAGGCCCGCGGCTGAAAAATCGCCCGCGCGCTCGTTGACCGTCCCGAAACTGCCATCCGTGGGCACGGTGGCGTACTCATCCAGCGGATTCGAGCTGCGCTGGCCGGAGAGTGTGAGGAAGACCATGTCTTTGCTGCTAGGCTTGGTCAGCTTGGGAATGTAGGGCGCGCTCATGAAGGTGATTCCGAATTGGTTGGTCCCCGAGGGCGGCTGCTGCTGCGGCTGGCCGCGCAGCGCAAACGGCTCCGCGTTGAGCGCCGAGTTGCGTCCGTTCCAGAAGATGGCGCCATGCGGCTGGCCGGGGTTGAAGCCGCGGAAGTTTCCCCGTCCGGCGCCACCAAAGCCGCCTGGCCCGCCAAACCCGCCTGCGTCGAAGAGGCCTCCACCACCACCGAAGTTCCCGCCGCCTTGCTGCCCGCCGGGAAAAACGCCCAGCGCGCGAGCCGTTTCGATCGCGTCGCGGATACGGTCCATGTCCAGGCCGGCCAGCGGGCTCACCTGGCCCGACTGCCCGCTGATGGCCACCGAATCCCCGCTGAAGTCCGAGTTGCCCGCAATCGAGGGCAGCGCCGCTCCCGCCGCGCCAGCCGAGCCGGGCGTTCCTGCCTGGTTGTCGGTATCGGCGGCCAGCGCGCTGACCAGGCTCAGGTTCTGCAACCCGTTCCCGGCCAGTTGCCGGATCGCTTGCTCCACCTGCGATCCTTGCTCCTGCCGCTGCTCCTGCTGGGCCGCCCGCGAGGCCAATATCAAATCAAAGGCCACCGTCTGGTCGTGATTCGCGGCGTTGAGCACCGCCTCCTGCGAAGCCGCCGCAAAGGCCGCGAACTGCGTGCGGATCACGTACCGGCCATTCTGCGGAATGGTCAGCGACCAGGCGCCGGTCATATCGGTGGTGGTGGAATAGCGCTTGCCGGTGAGGGTATTTTGCGCGGTGACGGTGACTCCGGGAAGCGGGATGTTGCCGCTCTTCACCTGGCCATGCAGCCTTCCGCCGGTGACGGCCTGCCTCGATGGAACTTGTCCGGACGGGGCCTGCGGCGCAGCGGCCGAGCCGGCCGAGTTGGCCGGCGACGGAGCCTGGGGCGCTACCGGCGCCGGAGTCTGGGGTGCAGTCTGCGCCCATGCCGCAAAGCCGCCAGCCACAACCATCCCCATCGCTAACGCCCACAGGTCTGCTCGCCGCATTCGCGCTCCCCGGCATCTTGTGCCGGCACTCAGTCAGACGGCCCACGTGCCGCGAAAGTTTACTTCTCCGGCACTGCCGCAAGCCCATCGTAAACTCAGGCATGGACAGACGCGAGGCCGCCTCCGAGCGCGCCCCGTGAATCGGGTGTGACAAATCAACCGGCGCCCCCGATGATCTGAGCGACTGGAGGCAATTGACAATAATTCTTGCATTCCCGCGCCGCGCATATTTACTATTAAGCCAATAATCTTTTGATTGCTGCCACGCTAGTAAACTCCAGTCAGGCAGCGGAGAGGACGTTTCCCGCCATGAAGATCGGCACCACCATTCGCGCTTACCGGCTGCACAAGGGGCTGTCTCAAGGGGATATCGAAAAGAAAACCGGGCTGCTGCGCTGCTACCTCTCGCGCGTAGAAAACGGCCATACCGTGCCCTCGCTGGACACGTTGTCGAAGATTGCCCTGGCCCTCGACCTGCCCATCGCCCAGTTCTTCGCCGACGACTCGCTGGGCCGCCACTTCAACAGCCAGAAACTCACCGACGAGGAACTTCGCTTCCTCACCCAGATCCGCCGCTACTCCTCCAACCTGAACGAGAGCGACCGCAAGCTGCTGCTGGCCATGGTCAAGAAGTTCGCCGTCACGGCAAACCGTTAGCGATTACCCTCAGTTCCTCGCCAACGCTGCTCTAGACGTCGTTGCCCAGGTGGAAGATCGGTTCCACCCCGCGCCCTCCGCTCAGCAGAGCTTGTTCTTCGGCAGCATCCAGCGGCTTGTAGTTCTGCGCCACGTCCATGGCCAGGCGGAAGTAGCGTTCGTCCCCGGGCGGGATGGCGGCAGTGATGGGATGGCCCAGCGTCCAGCGCAGCCCCAGCGACGCCTCCTCGGGAAAACCGGCCGGCTGATACCAGCACTTGGGTTCTGGATGATTCTGCCTCTGATCGGCTGACCACACGGTCTTGGCCATGCCCTTCAGCGCCAGGATGCCCATCTTCTTTTCCTGCGCGCGCTTCAGAATCTGCGGGCCGAAGTTGGCCTGGGTGAACAAAACCCAGTTCACAGGGAAAAGAACCGTGTCGAAGTTGTAGCGATCCATGGCCGCAAGCGCGGTTTCAACCGAGTGAACGGAAAAACCGATATAGCGGATCTTTCCTTCCTTCTTCGCCGCTTCCATGGTCTCCATCGCGCCGCCCGGCCCCAGAACCTTGTCCAAATCGGTCATCTTGGTGAGCGCGTGGAACTGGTAGAGATCGAGGTGGTCGGTCTTGAGCAGCTTGAGGGACTGCTCGAGCTGCGCCCGCGAGTCGTCTTTCATCCGGCCTTCTGTCTTGCACGCCAGAAAGCATTTGTTCCTGTACGGAGCCAGCGCCGGACCCAGCCGTTCCTGGGCATTGCCGTAGCTGGGCGCCACGTCGAAATAGTTGATCCCGCGATCGACTGCCTCTGCAACGATGTTAGCGGCCGCGCCGGAGTCCTCATCCATCACCACAATTCCACCGAAGCCGAGGATGGAAAGTTGTTCGCCCGTCTTGCCCAGAGTGCGGCGAGTAATCGGCTTGGAAGGCGTCGTGCCGGACGGCGCCGAGTTAGACGCCTTGAGTTGGCTGGTGGATGCAACGGCTGCGGCGGTGATGGCAGCGTGCTTGAGGAATTCGCGGCGCTTCATGGTCTGCCTCCAGGGGATGGAATGAGGTGGTCGGCGTACATCGATATTTTTGCACGAATCTCAGGCCGGCGATTACCCGCTCACCCCGGCAACTGGGCCAGATAGAACCCAAACAGCACCAGTACCCCCACCACCATTACGATGGCGATGCGGAGGCGCACCACGAAAAGTTCCTTGGGCGACCCGATACGCGGCACGAGCGGGGCTGCGAAGAGAAACCCGCAGGCGCAACCGCCCAGATGGGCCATATTGTCGATGTTCAGCCCGGAGTGCACAACCAGATTTCCGCCCCAGATGGAGAGGCCGAGCACCAGGTTGAGAACGGCAAAGTAGATCACCGATTTGCGCAGCCTTTTCAGCTCCTGGGGCGGCACCGGCAGCCGATGCGACTTGAGCAGAATGATCAGCGCCCCGGCAATCCCGAATACGGCTCCCGAGGCTCCAGCACCGACCGGAAAGACGCCCAGGTCGTGAAACTTCACCCAGTCCTGATTGAACCAAAACCAGTTCACAAAGGTGGAGAGCAGGTTGCCCGCCGCGCCGGTAAGGATGTAAACCGCCAGCACACCCGTTGAACCCATCAGCGGCTCGGCCAGCAGACCCAGGTTCCACAGACACCACATATTCGTCGCCAGGTGAAGAATGCCCACATGCACGAACATGGCGGTAACAATGCGCCACCACTGGCCCTGGATAAGCACATTGCCGGCGTTATCAGCGCCCCAGTAAAGCAACTGATCGGAGGTGGGGTTGCCCGCGCTCACGTGGTGCGCCAC
>JBKQRH010000076.1:0-24582 GCA_052326045.1 Occallatibacter sp.
TGCATGGACTGGGTGGCGGGGTCGGCGCCGTAGAGGGTTCCCATGGTGCTGACCATGACCTCGCGGGCCAGGACGCTGGAGAGCAGGCCGATGCCGATCTTCCAGTTGAAGCCGAGAGGGGCAATGATGGGCTCAATGAAGTGGCCGAGACGGCCGATGAGCGAGTCGGCGAGATCGGGCGCGGACAATGAGCCGCCCGGCATCTGGATGATCGGCATGTGAGCCAGGACCCACAGGGCGAGCGTGACGCAGAGAATGATGGTTCCGGCCTGGCGCAGGAAGATGCGGGCGCGGTCGATGAGGCGCAGAGCCAGCGAGCGCAGGGTGGGCATGCGGTACTGCGGCAGCTCGAGGATGAAGGGCGTTTCGCTGGACTTGAGGATGGAGCTTTTCAGCAGCCATGCGGTGGTCATGGCGCCGACAAAACCGGCCAGATAGAGGCTCAGCATGACGATGGTGCGCAGGCCGAGAATGCCATGCAGGTAGACGATGTTGGGGATGAAGGCGGCGATCATCAGCATGTAAACCGGCAGGCGCGCGGAGCAGGTCATGAAAGGCGCGACCAGGATGGTCGCCATGCGGTCACGCTTGTTCTCGATGGTGCGCGTGGCCATGATGGCCGGGACGGCACAGGCGTAGGCGGAGAGCAGCGGGATGAAGGCCTTGCCGTTGAGGCCGGTGGTGCGCATGACGCGGTCGGCGATGAGGGCGGCGCGGGAGAGGTAGCCGGAGTCTTCAAGAATGCCTATAAAGAGAAATAGCAGAAGGATTTGGGGCAGAAAGACGAGCACGGAGGAGATGCCCTTCCATGCGCCGTCGAGGAGGAGCGACTGGAGCCATCCGGCGGGCAGGAGTGGGCGCACCCAGCCGCCGATGCGGGCCAGGATGTCGCCAAAACCGTCAGAAAGCGGCTGGCCGATGGAGAAGACCACTTCGAAAACGCCCACCACCACCACGAGAAAGAGCAGCGGTCCCCAGATGCGGTGGAGGAGGATGTTGTCGATCCTGCGCGTGTTTTCGACGGAGAGCGGGGCCTGGTAGCCGGTGTTGCGGCTGACCTGCGCGGCCCAGGTGTGGGCGCTGGCTGCGTTGCCCATCACGGGCAGCGTGAGCGGCTTGGCGGCCGGCTTGCGGACGTCATGGCCGTTTAGCCGATTGAGGAAGAGGGGAACGGCGTCAAGGCCGGTTCCACGCGTGGCGCTGATCTGGGCCACAGCCGCGCCCAGCTCGCGGGCCAGCTTGAGCGAATCCACCTGGCCGCCGCGGGACTCCATCAGGTCGCTCATGTTGAGCAGCACGAGAGTGGGCAGGCCGAGCGCGAGCACCGGCGCGGCCAGCATCAACTGGCGCGTGAGGTGGAGGGAATCGAGGACCAGCAGCACCGCGTCGGGCTTGGGCGTGCCGGGCATTTTGCCGCGGAGCACGTCGACGGCCACGCGAGCGTCCTCAGAGTACGGGGTGAGCGAATAGACACCGGGCAGGTCGATGAGGGTGAGGTCGGGGCGGCCCACGCCGGCCATGAGGCCCATGCGCTGCTCGACGGTGACGCCGGGGTAGTTGGCGACCTTCTGGCGGAGGCCGGTCAACCGGTTGAAAAGAGTGGACTTGCCGGAGTTTGGCGGTCCGATCAACACGACGGTCCTGAGCGCTCCGGCGGGCGGCGGAACGGCGGGTGGCGAAAAGGCCGGGGTATCGCAGCAGGCGCTCATCGGGCGACCTCGATCAACCTGGGAACTTCTGCGTAAGGGCTGTTGGGGGATTCGGGAGCGTTGGCGTCTTCAGCGTCGACAGCCCGGACGCGAATGGCCTCCGCGGTTTCGTGGCGCAGAGCAATCTCCATGCCGTCCACGCCGTACACAGTGGGGTCGCCGGCCGGCGCGCGGCGCAGGACGGTTACCAGCGCATCGGGGACAAAGCCCATATGCATCAGGTGGTTCTGCACGGATTCGGGCAGGTCGAGGGCCACCAGCACCCCGCTCTCGCCCACATGCAAATCGCTCAACACGCTCAACCGCCGGACTCCGATGGGCCGCCGAAAAGACGGCAGCCTGAAACTACGACCGGAATGGTCGTATTTCTAGTATACGACCATTCCGGCTTGGGTCGCAAACACTGGTTTCGAGATCTGCCGCACGACGCGCGCGTATGTTTTCGACCTCCGGGAAGGGGGCGGCTGGCGTAAAGCCGCCAACCTCTTCCAAGCCCCCCTGGCGGAGCTCTCTGCTGAGTTCATCGGACGATGGATTACTTCTATCAGGAGAAATGAATCCGGGGCATGATGCAAATCACGCGAATAGGGGATATTTGTACCTCTTGCGATGCAGAAGAACTGAATGATAGAAGGACTCTATGCAGACTGAAGAATTCCGCGCATCGGTGATACACGAAATACCGCCTGAGGGACTGCCGGCTCCGCTGGCGGCGCTGTGGTGGGACGCAAAAGGGGATTGGGCGCAAGCGCACTCGCTGGTGGACGAGCTTGAGACCAAGGAGGGCATGGCCGTTCACGCCTACCTGCACCGCAAGGAGGGCGCGGCCTCGAACGCAGACTACTGGTATGAGCGGGCGGGGCGGAAGTTCCACCGGGCGAAGTTGGAGGACGAGTGGGAGGCGCTGGTGGAGGGGCTGCTGGGGTGAGTGGCGGCGCTTGCTCAAGCCGCACCCTTACAAAACCTCCTGAATTGAGGTCTGTGGCCACCCGCCCTTTCGCCAGAAAAAGGGCGAAAGGCTGGAGTTCCCGGCTCCGGAGTAGAATCCAGCTTGGAAAAGCGGAGGGAGAAACATGCAATATCGCAGTTTTGGAAAACTCGACTGGAAGGTTTCGGCGCTGGGTTTTGGCTGCATGCGTTTTCCCACTTCGGATGGAGAGCGTCTCAGTCCCAATATCGAAAAAGCCGAAGCGATCCGCATGGTTCGCCACGCCATCGACAATGGAGTTAATTATCTCGACACGGCGTACGCATACCACGGAGGGCAGAGTGAAGTCGTGGTGGGCAAGGCGCTCCAGGGCGGCTATCGGGAAAAGGTCAGGCTGGCCACCAAGCTGCCTGTCTGGCTGGTGGAGAGCCCGGCGGACTTCGACCGATTGCTCAACGAGCAGCTTGAAAGGCTACAGACAGGCCACATCGACTTTTACCTGCTGCACGCGCTGAGCCACAGCCGGTGGCAGGATATTGTCCTGAAGCATAAATTGTTGGATCGGGCCGAGGCCGCGCTGGCCGATGGGCGCATCCGGCATCTCGGCTTCTCCTTTCACGATGAGTACGAGGGCTTCGAGGAGATCGTCAACGGCAGCGACCTGTGGAGCTTTTGCCAGATTCAATATAACTACATGGACACGGAAAACCAGGCGGGGACGCGCGGGCTGAAACTGGCGGCAAGCAAGGGCCTGGCCGTGGTGATCATGGAGCCGCTGATGGGCGGCAGGCTGGCCGACCCGCCCAAAGACATTCTTGAAGTGATGGCGAGCTATCCCGTGCGGCGCTCTCCCGCCGAATGGGCGCTCCAGTGGCTCTGGGATCAGCCGGAGGTTTCGGTGGTCCTGAGCGGCATGAGCGCTATGGCGCAGGTGGAAGAGAACCTGCGCTCCGCCGATCACTCGCGCATAGGGGCTTTCAGCGAGGCGGACCAGGCGCTGATCGCCGAGGTTCGAGAGATGTATGCAGCGCGCACGGCGATTCCGTGCAGCAAGTGCAATTACTGCATGCCCTGTCCGAACGGAGTGTGGATTCCGGCCAACTTCGAGTTCTTCAACTACGCGCACCTGTACGACGACGTTGCGGGCGCGCGCTTCAAGTACCAGGTCTTTCTCGAAGAGGAGCAGCGCTCCGGCTCCTGCATCGCCTGCGGCATCTGCGAAGATTTGTGTCCGCAGAAGATCGCGATCAGCGAGTGGATGCCGAAGGTAACGGCGCTGCTGGCGTGAGGGGAAGCGGCAAAATGAGCCTAATCTCTGCCTCAGTGCTTCGTCCAGCCGTGCATTCCTGCTTTGAAGCTGCGGTGGTCAAGCCGCGGCAATGCGCGCGCCACTTTGTGGGGGAAGAGCGGGTAATGCTTCGCCGCGATGAGCTGCTCAGGGACGCACCATACGTCTTCTTCCGAGGTCATCCAGTGCAAGCTGTCTAAGCGCTTCAGGTTCACCGGTCTGGAGTAGGAACGCAAGGTGCGCTCGCCGCGCAGGTTGTAGTAGTCCTCAAAGTAGCTGAGCGCCAGTTCGCGGAGCGTGCGGTAGATGGGCGCGCGGAAACGCAGCCCGGCGAAGTTGGACTTGGCAATGCCTCCCCATAGGTGACCTTCGCGATAGATGGCCACCACGTGATCGTCGTCATGCACGGCCTCCAGATCCATGAGCAATGGCGGATGCCCGTTGACGCGCAGGGCGGCAGCGGCCAGCAGCGCACCCTCCAGGCAGTGTCCTTTGCGCTCACGCAGCACGCGGTGCGGAGACCACGCCGTGTTCGCGTACTGGTAGGTCAGCCCGTCAATAAACTTCTGGATTTGCGCCGGCGTCTTCAACGCTCGCAAAGCGCGCAAGTCTTCTGCCGGCAAGCCGAAGCTCTCGGGCATGTCTCGCGGAATTCCTTTTCTCGACAGTTTCTTCAAATGCAGAGCCGTAACTCTTTTTGAAACTCTCGGGAATTATACAGAGATGAGTCCCAAGCCGGCTTCTGTCCGAATTCCGGAGGATTCAGCGGCTCGCGATGGCGGCAACTGCAGCCACAACATCGCTGGCGAGTGAGCTGGCGAAGGTGACGGCGCTGTTGGCGTGAGCGGAGATCGGCGTCTCGGGGGTTGATAATTTCCTCTCCGAAAAGGGGAAGAAACGGTGAATCTGTGCTATTCTTGTTGCGATTCCGAGAGGCGCTATGGAAAGACGCCGGAAGCAACTCGCCAGTACGCTTGTCCTTGCATCTGCACTGATTGCAGCCGTCGCGACTTTCCTGCTCCCTCTTTCGCTTCAGGCCCAGACTCAAACTCAGCCGAATGGTATTGACCCGGCTCTGCTAGCGAAAGCACGTGCTGGCGATGCCGCCTCGCAATCTGTCGTCGCACACGCATACATGAAGGGGGAGGGTGTGCCGCAAGACTACGCGCAAGCGGCGCTGTGGTATGGTAAGGCGGCGAATCAGGGTGACGCTAAGGCTCAATTTGATCTCGGCTTGCTTTATTACAAGGGCCAGGGTGTACAGCAGGACCAGTCACAAGCAGTTTCGTGGTTCCGGAGAGCAGCAGACCAAGGGGATGCCAAGGCACAATTCGCACTCGGTTGGCATTATCAGCACTACTGGGGTGCAGGGCAGGACCGCGCACAATCGGTAGTTTGGTATCGAAAGGCCGCAGACCAGGGATTTGCCAAAGCACAGTTCGAACTAGGAAAGATATACTTCTACGGAGACACCGTGTCGCAGGATTTGGCAGTTGCAGAGATGTGGACCCGAAAGGCTGCCGACCAGGGCGATGTCGAGGCTCAAAAGCTACTGTCGATACTTGTTGCAGGGGAGACACACCGCCGCGAGGAGCGGAATGTTACGATTCTCGTCGCTATATGCCTTGTAGTGTTTGCATGGTTATCCTCGGTTCTGTTCCGATACCGGGAAAAATTAGTCGTCCAAGGCAGGAGGATCATGCCTCAAACCGTGCGCTCGAAGCAACTTGCTGTCCTCTTGCTGGTGGGGTCCTGGTACACAGCTTGCTTCGTATATTTGAGCTTTCAGTGGGAATGGCGCTTTCCAGCCGACGCTGCTGGGACTGCGCTGCTGTACTCTATGCCTGCGATCATTTTCAGCGCGATTTACCTATGGTGGCTATCACAAGCAAAGAAAGATGGCTGAGACCGTTCGATTGCCGATCAAGGGTTTCTCTTGAAATCAAAGTTGATTGCATCGTCCTGTAGCTTTTCGATTTTGGTGGCATCTATTAAGCGGAAATGTTCGTTCCAGTTCCTGGCGGTGTAAAACGCGTATCTTGTGCCGAAGACAAGGACCAGCCGGATAAAACGGTCGCTCTGTATCTGAATCGTCCCGCCAGCGGCGGGTGGCAGGAGGCCACGCGAAGAGCAGTGTGCTACATGGGAAAGGAATCTATAGTCCTCGTTATAGGTATCCTCCAGGTCAAGCTGTTTGGCAAGGTCTAGGAATGTTAGTTCCGACCAAGACTGCAATGCCTCGCCTTTCTTGTTACATTTCAACCACTTTTTGTGACTGTTGTATTTTTCCTCCCACCACTTGCGACGCTCCTCGGGCAAATCGAGCGCAGCCACAACTTCCTTCGCGTTGTGCCAAAAATAGGCAAGGTATTTTTCGCCGCGCTCTTCGCGCTTGTCCTCCTCCAAGCAGAGGTAGCCTACTTGGAGCGCAATTTCAAACAGGCGGCGCGCGATTGTTGCTGCATCCTCCCCATAGCCGTTAACGCATAGAACGTAGAGTGCCCCATGGGACTTGAAGGCCTGAATGAACAGCAAGTCAAGAGCGCGGGCGAAGGCAGACTCCAAGCTCCTGTCGCCTACAATGGCTTCCTCCAGCAGTTGAGCAAGGCGTAACCATATATCAAAGGCGGGACGTTGTCGGTCGAGCATCTGCTTCCTAAAGGATTTGTTCTGGGCATTGCATTCGCCGTTGGGCTCATCGTTCATGAAAATATTGTACGATGCCGCTGAGTGTCCGGGATTGGTCTATTTCCGCAGTCGAGGGAGGCGGGAAATGGCTGCATTCTAAGGATTTAATCGCACAATATGGGATTTGCTCCCCGTTATGTGCTTTGCATCACAGCGAGTCTATCCTCCAAAGACGAGACTCAAACTTGCGGCTGATTTTCCGCCGGCCGCGCTATGAGGCAAAGGGAATGAGTGAACAGAAAATGATTATTTTGGATGGGAACGAGGCGGCTGCCTCGGTTGCCTATCGGCTCACCGAAGTGGTCGCCATCTACCCCATTACGCCGTCGTCGCCGATGGCGGAGTGGGCCGATCAGTGGCGCTCGGAGGGAAAGAAGAATATTTGGGGCGCGTTGCCCATTGTGGAAGAACTCCAGAGCGAAGGAGGCGCGGCAGGCGCGCTGCACGGCGCGTTGCAGGCAGGGGCCTTCGGGACCACTTTCACCGCCTCGCAGGGCCTGCTGCTGATGATTCCCAACATGTTCAAGATTGCCGGCGAGCTGACCCCGGCGACGATGCACGTGACGGCCCGCACGCTGGCGACGCACGCGCTGTCGATCTTCGGCGACCACTCGGACGTGATGGCCTGCCGGTCGACGGGCTGGGCGATGCTGGCCTCGAACTCGGTGCAGGAGGTTGCCGACCTGGCGCTGGTGGCGCAGATTGCCACGCTGGAATCCCGCATTCCGTTCATGCATTTCTTCGACGGCTTCCGCACCTCGCACGAGGTGGGCAAGATCATTCCCATCAGCGACGATACGATTCGCGCGATGCTGAACGACAAGCACATCATCGAGTTCCGGCAGAGAGCGCTCAGCCCGGATCGTCCCATGATTCGCGGCTCGGCGCAGAATCCCGACGTCTTCTTCCAGGCCCGCGAGGCTTGCACGCCTTTCCACGCGGCGGTTCCGGGGATCGTGCAGTCGGTGATGGACCGCTTGGCCGCGCAGACCGGCCGCGCCTATCATCTGTTCGACTACTACGGCGCGCCCGATGCGGAGCGGGTGATCGTGCTGATGGGCTCCGGCGCCGAGGCTGCCGAAGAGGCCGTGGACGCATTGAACCAGCAGGGCGAGAAGCTGGGAATGGTCAAGGTTCGCCTCTACCGGCCCTTTGACGCGAAAGCGTTCCTGGCCGCGCTGCCCGCAACGGTGAAGTCGATTGCGGTTCTCGACCGCTGCAAGGAGCCGGGCGCCAACGGCGAGCCGCTCTACAAAGACGTTGTGACCGTGTTGGCCGAGAATGCCGCCAGCCTGCCTTTTGCCGTGAAGCCGACGGTGATTGGCGGGCGCTACGGGCTTTCATCGAAGGAATTTACGCCGGCGATGGTGAAGGGCGTCTTCGACGAGCTGGCCAAGGCCGCACCGAAAAATCACTTTACCATTGGCATTGATGATGATGTAAGCCACACCAGCCTGAGCTACGATCCCGGGTTCTCGACCGAAGATCCGAAGATGGTGCGCGCGCTGTTTTACGGCCTGGGTTCCGACGGCACGGTGGGCGCCAACAAGAACTCGATCAAGATCATCGGCGAGCAGACGCCGAACTTTGCGCAGGGCTACTTCGTCTACGACTCGAAGAAGTCCGGTTCGATGACCACGTCGCACCTGCGCTTCGGACCCAATCCGATCCGGTCGAGTTATCTGATCACGCGCGCCAGCTTTGTGGCCTGCCACAACTTCAGCTTCCTGGAGAAGATGAACGTGGTGGAGGCGGCCATGCCCGGCGCGGTGTTCCTGCTCAATTCGCCCTATTCGGCGGCCGAAGTCTGGGAGCATCTGCCCAGGACCACGCAGCAGGAGATGCTGCGCAAGAAGATCGAGTTTTATGTGATCGACGGCTACAAGGTGGCGCGCGAGGCGGGCATGGGGACGCGCATCAACACCATCATGCAGACCTGCTTCTTCGCCATCAGCGGCGTTCTGCCGCGCGAGGAAGCGATCAAGCAGATTAAGAAGGCTATTTACAAGACGTATGGCAAGCGCGGCGAGGCGGTGGTGGCTAAGAACTATGCCGCCGTGGATCACGCTCTGGCGCATCTGGAGAAGGTTGAACTTCCCGCTACCCCCACATCGAAATTCGATCTGATTCCGTCGATTTCCGGCCAGGCGCCGGAGTTTGTGCGCGGCGTGCTGGGCCAGATTGCCGCGGGTCACGGCGACCTGCTCCCGGTGAGCGCAATCCCGGCCGGCGGAGCGTTTCCCACGGGGACGGCGCAGTGGGAGAAGCGGAACATCGCGCAGTTCATTCCCGTATGGGACAAAGACCTGTGCATCCAGTGCGGCAAGTGCGTGATGGTTTGCCCGCACGCGGTGATTCGCGCCAAAGTCTACGGCGCGGAGCTTGGGGACAAGGCGCCGGCGGCCTTCCAATGGGCCAAGCCCAAGTGGAAGGGGATGGAGCAGGAGCGTTACACGCTTCAGGTGTCTCCCGAGGATTGCACGGGCTGCGCGGTGTGCGTGGATGTGTGCCCGGTGAAGAGCAAGAGCGACGCCAGCCACAAGGCCATCAACATGGCGCCCCAGGCGGCGCTACGCGAGGCCGAGCGCGACAACTGGGAGTTCTTCCTGGGGCTGCCCGAGGCGGACCGCGCCAAGCTGTCGCATACGCAGGTGAAGGACATCCAGCTTCTTCGGCCGCTGTTTGAGTTCTCAGGCGCCTGCGCGGGCTGCGGAGAGACGGCGTACATCAAACTGCTTACGCAGCTCTTCGGCGACCGGCTGTATATTGCCAACGCGACGGGGTGTTCGTCCATCTACGGCGGCAACCTGCCCACCACGCCCTATGCCAGCAACGCGCAGGGACGCGGGCCGACGTGGGCCAACTCGCTGTTCGAGGACAACGCGGAGTTCGGCTTCGGCATGAGAATCGCCCTCGACCAGCAGAAGGAGTTTGCCGAGATGCTTGTCAAGCGGCTGGTTCCGTCGATTGGCGACGAGCTGGCGACGGCGCTGCTGGTGGCCTCGCAGAAGACGGAGACCGAGATCGACCAGCAGCGGGAGCGCGTGAAGGCGCTCAAGACAAAGCTGGCGAGCAACGACTCCTCCGACGCGCGCAACCTGCTGGCCATCGCCGACGTGCTGGTGCGCAAGAGCGTGTGGATTCTGGGCGGCGACGGCTGGGCTTATGACATCGGCTCCGGCGGACTGGACCACGTGCTCGGCTCGGGCAAGAACGTGAACGTGCTGGTGCTGGACACCGAGGTCTACTCCAACACCGGCGGCCAGATGTCCAAGGCCACGCCGCGCGGCGCGGTAGCCAAGTTTGCCGCCAGCGGCAAGCCGAACAGCCGGAAGGACCTGGCCATGGAGGCGGTGAGTTACGGCTACGTCTATGTGGCGCAGGTGGCGCTGGGCGGCAACGACACCCACGTGGTGAAAGCCTTCCAGGAGGCGGAAGCGCACGAAGGGCCGTCGATTATCATCGCCTACTCCAGTTGCATCGCGCACGGCTACGACCTGGTGCATGGTCTGGAGCAGCAGAAGCTGGCCGTGCAGTCGGGCTACTGGCCGCTGATGCGCTACAACCCGGCACTTCGCGAGGAGGGCAAGAACCCATTCCTGCTCGACTCGAAGGCGCCGTCGATCCGGCTCAAGGAGTACGCTTATCGCGAGGCGCGCTACACGATGCTGGCGCGGGGCAACCCGGAGCTGGCCGCAACACTGCTCGCGGAAGCGCAGGACGACGTGGAGCGCCAGTGGCGCGTTTACTCAGGCCGCGCCGCAATGGCGGGCCGTGGCGAGACGCCGCACATCGCCCCGGAGGAAAAGCCTGAAGAGAAGACTGATGAAAAACTGGCAGCCGTAGTTGACGGAGGCGCGGAATGATCGATTTTTCGACGCAATATCTTGGTTTGAAGCTCAATGGCCCCATCGTGGTGTCGTCCACTCCGCTGTCGGAGTCGATCGACAACATTCGCCGCATGGAAGACTCCGGCGCCTCGGCGATTGTGCTTACGTCGCTCTTCGAGGAGCAGTTGGCGCTTGAATCAAAGGCGCTGGACGACGACCTCTCGCGCGGCACCGATTCCTTTGCCGAGTCGCTGGATTATCTGCCCGATCTGAACGACTACCGGATGACGCACGAGGTCTACCTGGAGCACATCCGGCGCGCCCGGGAAGCAGTGAACATTCCGATCATGGCCAGCCTGAACGGCGCCACGACCGGCGGCTGGGTGCGGTTTGCCAAGGACACGGAACAGGCCGGCGCTCATGCCATCGAACTGAACACCTACGCGCTGGCCACGGAGCGCAGCCAGACGTCCGCCGAACTCGAGACGCAAATTCTGGAGCTGGTGGCCGCCGTGACCGCCGCGGTGAAGATCCCGGTGGCCGTGAAGCTCTCGCAGTCGTTCACCAGCCTGCCGCACCTGGCTGCACAGTTGGAGGATGCGGGCGCGCGCGGCGTGGTGCTCTTCAACCGCTTCTACCAGCCGGACTTCGACATCGAGACGCTGGAGGTGAGGCCGATGCTCCACTTCTCCAAGCCCTCGGAGTTGCTGCCCCGGCTGCACTGGGCGGCGATTCTCTACGGGCACCTGAAGATCGACCTGGCGATCACCGGCGGGGTTCACTCCGCCGAGGATGTGCTGAAGGGGATCATGGCGGGCGCCGGCATTACCATGATGGCTTCAGCGCTGCACATTCACGGCATCGAGCATATCGGCAGGGTGTTGGCCGACATGCGCTACTGGCTGGAGAAGCGTGAATATGCCTCGCTGTGGGAGACGCGCGGCTGCCTCAGCCGGCGCTCCGTGCCGGATACTTCGCCGTTCGACCGCGGCAACTACATCAAGACGCTGAGCTCGTATAGTTTGCGGCAGACGATGGCGGCGTTCTAGGGCTGCGCGTCCGGCGAATCGCCCAGGTCTCAAAAGCGAGACTTGGGCACCCGGCTTTCATACCCTTCAGATTTGGGTCTCTCGCCGATTACTCTTTTGGCACGAACGAACCAATGACCGTTAGCAGGAACAAGATGCCCCCGACGATAATCGAGATCCAGTTCCAAATGCTGAACCGGGAATTGGGGTCATGCGCAGGCAACGCAGCAGCGTTCAAACGGTTCACATAGGACTGAACGGGAAGCAAAAAGAATACTCTACAGAATGAGATAAGGTCGAACGGATTCGGCAGTCTCCAAGCTGCTGTTGCGAGAATATATCCTATAGCCAAGACACCGAAGTATGGCGCGGAGCCTACCCCTCGATCGATGCCGGATTGCTTGATTCGCTGGAAGCACGGATAGCAGAAAATCACGACAAAAACCGCCCTCGAAAACGGGCTGATCCTAGGCTCACCATTCGCCCAAATTCGTTTCCAATGGCGGTAAAACCAATAGATCTCGTAAATCCCAAACGTGCAAATTGAAAGCACTGTCAGCTTCAGCAACGATACTGCAAAGAATGGAGGCTGCGTTGAATTGTCATTGTCCATCGGGAGGGGATACTGTACCGGAGCATGGTCATCCGTAATGTATTTAGGCAGATGGGATCCGCAATATGGGCACGATTCGACAGCGTCGGACACGCTCCTTGTGCAACTCGTGCAAATGATAAATCCCATTTCCTCTCCGTGTTTTCTTCTGAGATTACCATGTGGTGAATGGATTTCGGTCCAGAAAGTCATCGCATAACAGTCTCTTCGATCAGGAGGCAGGCTTGGGGCAGCGCGGCGGTCACGGCTGGGCTGAAGGCTTCGCCTAATTCGGTTGAGCCGGCGCCGATGGTGAGAAGGTGCGCGCTGCGGGGCAAGGAATGGTAGAGTTCGCGGCTCAGCGCGAGCAGTTCGGGTGCACCCAGGTGGTGAGTCGAGTGTCCCCGGCCGGCGGGGGCTGGCTCGACGGGGGTCAGCTTGATTGAGCCGGGAGCGGAATCGAGGGAGCAATCGATAAACAGGACGGAGTCGGCGCGGGCGATGTCTTCGGCCAGATCGGGAGTCCATTGCTGACGGGCGATGACGCGGACACCGTCTTGCCCGGCGAAGCGCCGCTCGGCCCACTCGGCAAGCCAAAGCCCGACGCCGTCATCGCCGCGCAGCGTGTTGCCGCAGGCGAGGATGAGGCAGCGGGTTGGACTCAACCGCGACATCATGCGGTCAGAGTACCACCGCGTAAGCAATGTAGCCGATCAAGACGAGGGATACAAACAGATTGGTTACCAATACCAGGTTCTGTTTCTGGCCCCTGTGCTTGTCCGTCCAGTGCCGGATGCCGGCGATCCCGAAGAATAAGGCCGCGATGATTGCAACTGGGAGAATAAAACTGGGCTGCCAGATAGACAGTATTCCAACGGTTCCAGTGGCGAAATTTGCAATTCCCAATTCCCGCACGAAGGGCAACGGGTCGTCACTCCGTATGCCGAATATCCCTTCCGACGTAAACCGAGGCTGGAAGAACTGCCGCAAACCGGCGCCAAAAATCCTGACTCCCGCACTCCAAAAGACGAACCACTTGCCTACCAGCAACATCAGCGGTGCAGGCGAATGGTGGATGTAGCGTTCATAGCCAATCGAGAAGATGGGCAACAGAACCATCGACAAAAGCACACTTGCAGCGTACATCGAGTGAACCCTCCTGATTTAAGAGCATCCACTCGTGCATGAGTGGGCGCGGAAAAGCACGGTGAATCGTAGCCTGGCGCGTCAGGCGCGCACCACGCGGTCCACGACCTCGCCGCCGGCGTCGACCAGCGTGAGAACCAGGGGCATCTGGCCGAAGGCGTGGGTGGAGCAGCTCAGGCAGGGGTCGAAGGCGCGGATCACGGCTTCGACGCGGTTGAGAGCGCCCGCGGTGAACTTGCCGTCCTTGACGTAGGCCCTGGCCGACTGAAGCACGCCCTTGTTCATGGCGTTGTTGTTGTGTCCGGTGGCGACGACCAGGTTGGCCCAGGTGATGAGGCCGTTCTCGTCCACCTTGTAGTGGTGATTCAGGGTGCCGCGCGGGGCCTCGATCTGGCCCGCGCCTTCGAGCCGGTTAACGCCGGCAGTGGCGCGGACGTGCTTGTCGAGGATGAGCGGGTCGGCGAGAATCCGTTCGATATTCTCGATGCCGTAGAGGGCCTCAACCAGCCGCGCGTGGTGATAGTGGAAGGAGCTCTCGATGGGCCCGGCGGCCAAATGCTTGAACTCGGCCAGTTCCTTGTCGGCTTGCGGCGTTCCCATGGACTTGACGATGTTGAGCCGCGCCAGCGGACCCACGCGATAGCTGCCCTGGGGATAGCCGAGCGGCTTGTAGTAGACGAACTTGGTGTAGCTGTAGTTTTCGTCGGCTTCGCCGAACTGCTCGGTGAAGCGGCTGGCGGTCATGCCGTCCTCGATGACAGCGCCCTTGGGATCGATGAGCCGCAGCGCGCCGTCGGTGAACTCGATGGACTCGTCTTCGTTGATAAGGCCTAGGTAGTTGGAGGGGAAGTTAGCGAAGACCTTGATCTCCTGCTTGAAAGAGCTGGCGATTTGCTTGTAGGTGGTCAGCGCCAGCTTGAGGTTGGCGTATGCCTGGGGAATCATGGAGAGCATCTCGTCCCTGTGAGCAGATGTCAGCGGCTCGGTGACGCCGCCGGGAACCACCCAGCCGGTATGGATGCGCTTGGTGCCGAGCAATTCAATGATGTGCTGGCCGAAGCGGCGCAGACTGATGCCTGCCAGGCCCAGGTCGGGCCGGGCGGCCGCGACGCCTAAGATGTTGCGCACAGCGGGATCGGACTCCATGCCCAGCAGCAGGTCGGGCGAGGAGAGATGGAAGAAGCTCAGCGCATGGGACTGGACCAGCTGGGCCATATTCAACAGGCGCCGCAGTTGCGCGGCGGTATGCGGAATGCGGACCGACATAATGGCTTCGCAGGCCTTGGCGGAGGCCAACAGGTGGGAGACCGGGCAGATGCCGCAGATGCGCGCGGTCAGGCTGGGCATCTCGTAGAAGGGCCGACCTTGAGAGAATCTCTCAAACCCGCGCACCTGCGTGACGTGGAAGTGCGCGTCCTCAACCTCGCCCTGGCCGTTGAGTTGAATGGTGATCTTGCCGTGGCCTTCGAGGCGGGTTACGGGATCGATGGTGATGGTCTGGGTCATGACTCGGGCTCCAAGGGGCTCAGGCTCCAAAGCGGGTGAGGGCCGGAATATCCAGCGGCGCACCGGTTACCAGCGCGGTCAGCGCCGTGTGAAGTGTGTCGGCCGAGGGCGGACAGCCGGGCAGGAAGACATCCACTTTCACGAATTCGTGGATGGGACGCACGACCTTGAGAAGCTTGGGCACCACGACGCAGGGGATCTGCTGCTGCAAGCTGGCGTTCTCGATGTACGCGCGGTTCAGGATGGCTTCCGGGCCGATGGGGTTGCGCATGGAGGGCACGTTGCCGGTGACGGCGCAGTCTCCCATCGCGACCAAGAGTTTGGAGTGGGCGCGAATCTTCTGGATCTTCTTCTCGTCGTCCACCGAGGCTACCGCTCCCTCGACCAGCGCGATGTCCACTTCGTCGGGGAACTCCTTGGCGTCCACGATGGGGCTGTAGACCACATCGACAAACTCCGCCAACTCGAGGATCCGTTCATCCATGTCGAGGAACGACATGTGGCAGCCCGAGCATCCGTCCAGCCAGACCGTCGCCAATTTCAGTTTGCTCATAGCGCTTCCCTCATCAGGTTCAGGTAAGGCAGAAACTCAGGATGCTTGGGATGATCGACGCCGACCTTGCTCTTGTCGAATAGGGCTCCGGTGGGGCAGACCTGCACGCACTTGCCGCAGTCGGTGCAGTTGCGCGCATGACCCCAGTCGTCCATCAGGTCGCTGACGATGCGCGATTTAATGCCGCGCTCGGCAACCTGCCAAACATTCGCGCCCTCCACCTCAGCGCAAACCCGGACGCAGCGCGTGCACAGGATGCAGCGATTATGGTCCAGCACGAAACGGGCTTGCGACATATCGACAGGCAGCCGAGGATTGTTGTAGGAGTAGCGCACGTGGGTGACGCCCAGGTCGCGGGCCAGAGACTGCAACTCGCAACGGCCGTTGGCCACGCAGACCGAGCAGATGTGATTGCGCTCGACCAGCAGCAGCTCGACGGCGATGCGGCGATAGTGGGTGAGTTTCTCCGAGGTGGTCCTGATCGACATTCCTTCCTGAACAGGAGTGGTGCAGGCTGGCAGCAACCGGTCAGTGCCCGCCAGTTCGACCATGCAGACGCGGCAAGCTCCCACCGCGCTCAGTCCTTTCAGGTAGCAAAGCGTCGGAATCTGCTTACCGGCGGCGTGGGCAACCTCCAGGATCGTCTGTCCTTCCTCTGCGGTCACGAGTTCGCCGTCAATTCGGACGGAAATCTTTTTGATGGACAACGCGGCGCTCCTTTCTCTCTCTTTGGTTCTCAACTGGCGCTGACGGCAACTTTTACATCGCAACGAAGGCAGCGGCGGCATTCCTCCAGCGCCTCCTGGGTATTGAGGCCATCGACAACCTCCTGCTGGGAGCGAACGCGCGCCTCCACGCTGACGTAACGGCCAACGTGACGGTGGATGAGGCTGGGCTCGGGCGGCGCATGGCGGCTGTATTCGAACTCCGGGAACAGCCGATCCCAGCGTTGTTCGCCCATCAGGCCCAGGTCAATGTTTTGCGCCGCCTGCTTGCCGCAACCCATGGCGCTGGAGACGTTGGACGCGCCGGTGATCAGGTCTCCGCCGGCATAGATGTTGGGGCGGCTGGTCTCGTAGGAGAATCGATCGGCGACGATGGTGCCCTCCTCCTTAAGTTCCAGGCCGGAGGCGCGGCAGAAGTCCAGATCGAAGGTCTCGCCCACCGCCAAAATCACACTGTCGCAATCGAAGCGCCGCACCTCGTCGGTGAGGATCGGTTTTCTGCGTCCGGAATTGTCGTACTCTCCCAGGCGCGTCTTGACGATCTCGATGGCCTTCACATTGCCCTTCGCGTCGCCCACGATGCGATGCGGGGCGGCAAGAAAGACAATCCGCACACCCTCTTCCTCGGCCGCCTGAATCTCCTCGTCGATGGCCGGCATATCCTTGCGCTCGCGGCGGTAAAGAATGGTGACGCTGGCGCCCATGCGCACCGCGCTCCGCGCCGAGTCGATGGCCGCATTGCCTCCGCCGATCACCGTAACCCGTGCGCCTATCGGGATCTTCTCCTGTTTGGCCGCAGATTCCAAAAACGGCAGCGCGGGATAAACTCCCTTCAACTCCGTTCCAGGAAGACGGATCCCGGATTCCTTCCATGTTCCGATGGAGAGAAAAACGGCATCGAAGCGACTAGCCAGCTCGTCCAATGAAAGATCGACTCCGACCCTGGTGTTGAACTCCATCTTGACGCCCATGCCCTCGATCAAGTCCAGCTCCCGCCGCAGCACCGACTTGGGCAGCCGGTACTCTGGAATGGCGAAGCGCAGCATGCCGCCCGCCTCGCTCCGCTCTTCGAAGACGGTGACGTCGTGGCCGAGCATGGCAAGATAAAATGCCGCCGTGAGGCCGGTGGGACCGGAGCCGACCACGGCAACCTTGCGACCGGTAGGCTCCAGCCTGCCCGCGCGCAGGCGCTCCAGCATGGGATCGAAGCGATCCGACTGATAGATCGCGTCCGCAATGTGGCGATGCGCCTCGCGCATATTCACGGGCTCATCGATGGACTGCCGGCGGCAGCGATTTTCGCAGGGGTGCTGGCAGACCCTTCCCGTGGAAGCGGGCAGCGGATTGTCGAGGATCACGGAGACAAAGGCCTCTTCCAGCCCGCCCTCCTTGTAAAGCTGCAGGAAGCGCGGAATGTTCATGCGCAACGGGCAACTGTTTTCGCAGGGGGACAAGGCCAATTCCTGGCAGACGCCGGCGCGGCAGCGGTGGGCCACAATATGGTCTTCATATTCCTTGCGGAAGTGGCGAATGGTGGTGAGCACGGGATTGGGCGCCGACTGCCCCAGCCCGCAGAGCGAAGATTCGCGAATCATCCTCCCCAACTCATCCAGCAGGCCCATATCCTCCGCTGTGCCGCCGCCGGCGGTGATGGAATTGAGGATGCGCAGGGCTTTGTTCAATCCCACCCGGCAGGGCACGCACTTGCCGCAGGACTCGGAGTGAGTGAATTCGACGAAGAAGCGGGCCACGTCGACCATGCAATTGTCTTCGTCCAGCACGACCATTCCGCCGGAGCCCATGATGGAGCCAAGCTGCGCCAGGCTCTCGTAATCCACCGGCGTTTCGAACATTTCCACGGGAATGCAGCCGCCGGAGGGCCCTCCCGTCTGCACGGCCTTCACGCGCCGGCCGGATACCGCACCCTCGCCAATGTCGTAGATGAAAGTCTTGAGCGGCGTGCCCAAAGGCATCTCCACCAGCCCGGTGTTCTGTATTTTGCCCACCAGTGAGATGACCTTGGTTCCCGGGCTCTTCACGCTGCCCGTTTCAGCGAACCAGGCGGGGCCGCGAGTGACGATGGGGGCCACATTGCACCAGGTTTCAACGTTGTTGATGTTGGTCGGCTTGCCATAGAGCCCCTTCTGCGCGGGAAACGGCGGACGGGGATGAGGACGGCCGGCGAAGCCTTCCAGGGAGGCAATGAGAGCGGTTTCCTCGCCGCAAACGAAGGCGCCGGCCCCCTGCACCAGTTGAATATCGAAGTTGAAGCCGCGATCCAGAATGTTCTTGCCCAGCAGACCGGACTCCCGCGCCTGCTCGATGGCCCGGTTCAGGCGGCGTACCGCCAGCGGATACTCGGCGCGGACATAAACGATGCCTTCGGTGGCGCCCATGGCGTAAGCGCCGATGATCATGCCCTCGAGAAGGGAATGCGGATCTCCTTCGATCTCGTTGCGATTCATATAAGCGCCGGGATCGCCCTCATCGGCATTGCAGATGATGTACTTGACGTCGGCCTTGGCCTTGGCCAGAAAATCCCACTTGTTGCCGGTGAGGAAGCCGGCGCCGCCGCGTCCGCGCAGCTTGGAGGCCCTGATCTGTTCAATCACGCTATCGGGGCGCCCGTCGATCAGAACCTTATAGAGCGCCTGGTAGCCGCCGACGGCGATGTACTCCTCAATATCTTCGGGATCGATGAGGCCGCAGTTGCGCAAGACGATCTTCTTTTGCCCTTTGTAAAAAGAGACCGCGTTCCAAGACGGGATATCGGGATAACCTTGCCCGTAGTGCACGTGCGCGGTGATGTGATCCCATTCCTCGATCTTGCAGTAGACCAGATCGGCAGGCATCTTCTGCGTCGCGATGCCCTCCAGAATGCGCGCCGCATCGTTGACTTGCACATGCCGCAACATCAACAAGGGATAGCCGGGAAGCCGGACGTTCACCAGAGGCTCCTGATAGCAGGCGCCGAAGCAACCGACGCCGGTCAGTTGCACATCCAGCCCGTTGCGCTGGATCGCTTCGTTCAAGGCGTGAAAGACCTCTTCGGCGCCATTGCCGCGACCGCAGGTTCCCATGCCCACCGCCAGGCGCGGAACGGCCGGTATCAGCTTGGCAAGTCCGGATTCCCTCACCGCGTTAAACGCGCCCATATCCAGAATTCGCAGCATTATTTCCTCCCCCGTATCAACGCCTTCACTTCCCGCTGCAGCGTACGCTCATTGACGCGGCTCAGGATATGGTGATTCACTTCGACCACCGGAGCCAGAGCGCACTGGCCGAAACAGGCAACCGTGCGAATGGTGAAGCGCCGATCGGAAGTGGTAAGCGCCAGCTTATCCGCCTCGCTCGCATCGCCCATATCGTTTCCCTTCAGCCCCAGGTCCAGGCAAACCTTCTCCAGCAGGTCGCGGGAACCGCGGGTGTGGCAGGCGGTGCCGCGGCAGACGCAGATCACGTTGTCGCCTTGCGGATCGAGGTTGAACAGCGCATAAAAGGTTGCGACGCTGTATACCCTGGCCGGCGGAAACCCGGTCTTGTCCGAGATGTAGCGCAACGACTGCATGGGCAGGTAATTATGCGCATTGGAGGACTGCACCGCCTCCAGGATGCCCAGCAGAGCTCCGGGGCGCCCCCCGTGCTCGGCAATCGCCTGGTCGATCAGCAGTTTCTCGTGAGCATTCAGGACTTCATTGGCGACACTCTGCATCATTCCTCCCTCAATGTCCGGCGCAGCCGATCATCCAACGTTTGTCGTCGCTGGGTAGCGGCGGAGACGTGAAAGCCGGCACAATTCCCTTCCCCATGCAGACAATCAGGTTGCAAGGCGATGGAGCTTTCGCGCCTTGCTCGTTGCCTAACTCAAATGTTATCTGTCGGGGTCATTGTCCATCGGTGATAGGGGTCACTGGTGGTTGGCGGCTATCTCATGCTGGGGCAACGGAAAGACAGGAATCCGCTTAAACGCGGATTGGCAGAGACCGGCTTGGCTATCCGAGCGGCGGGAGATGGCCGGAGATGCCGAAGAGGAAGATGACCCCGATGATGCAACTGTAGGCCGCGCCGGTCCAGGCGATGGCGTGGTAGAAGCGGGGGTGATGGCCGCTGGCGTTAAAGGCGCCGCCCATGGAGGCGGTCATGAGGGCATTCATGGCGACCAGGCCCAAGGAGAAGGCCGCCAGACCCATCATGCCGCGCGAGGTTCCGCCCAGATTGGCGGTGAGGAAGAAGAGAGCCAACTGGCTGGGGGTCTCAGCGCCGACGCCGTGCAGGATGCCGATGACGAAGACCGATTTTCCGGTGTATAGCCACTGGAAACGCCTGGGCCTGGGGGCCTGCCGGTTACCGAGGCGCCGGACCTGCCAGGCCATCCAGAGGATGCCGTTGATGGCGATGGCCAGCCGGCTTTCGATGCGGCTATGGCTGTGGCCGTGCGCGTCTTTGCGGAGGATTCCCGCGATCACGCCGATGCCGAGAACGATGAGGGTGAGTCCGATGAGGCGCTCGGTCCAGTGGTCCAGGCCCTCGGGCAGGCCCATGTGCAACTGGAGGACGGCGATGCCGAGGACGACCACGGTGAAAGCGTGGCCCAGGGCGTAGGTCATGCCCAAGCGCAATCCGCCGCGCCAGTTGCGCTGTACGGCAGTGATGTCGGAGATGGCGGCCAGGTGATCGTAGTCAAAGCCGTGGCGCAGGCCCAGGAGCAGGCAGGAGCCCAGCGCGGCATCGAGTTTCCAGTCGCCGAGAATCGGTATCACGAAAATCAGTATAAGGCATACGCGGCGTGACTGGCGTGGCGGCGGTCACGCAGGCAGTGGGCGCCATAGTGTGGAGATGTGCTGATATTACTTGCTCGGCTGATCGCCTGGCTCGGGAGGAAGGAGAACCCGAGTTGTGCCACCCTCGATTTCGGCGGCGGTCAGTTCCGGGAGCGGCGTAAGCCTCTTCTCATTTTTTACGACTGTCAGCGTCATCGGTTTGCAGAGGATTTCTCGAATAATAAAGTCGGTCAGGAAGTCCTGAGTGGGCGAGGTCCTTGCGAGGATTGCCGTATCCGAAGTCAGGCAGATCGCGTGTTGCCCTAGTTCCAAGTAGCCTGCATCGGAAGCCACCAAAGCGGCCTGTACGCAGAGGCTCATGCTGCCCCCAAAAATTTTGAGGGCATCTCCAATCAGAGTTAAATCCTGCCCCAATATTCCATGCTGTCGAAAGTGCGTGGTGATAGGGGCAAATGGTAGATGTGCCCTCAGTAACGGGACTCCATTTTCTATAAAAAAATCGAGTGTTTCTGGACTAATTTCAATGCGCGCGCCATCCTTGAACCGTTGGCCGTAAGGAAAAGTGACTGCAATCAGCTGAATCTCCTTGAACATTGGTTGAGAAAGATACTTTTCAATTGCAATTCGCGGCCCTTCACCCACGCCTGTAAAAATGACGATGGTCTTCACGTCGCGCGAAACTGCGGTCTCGAATGCTATCCGCAGACAATCCTCAAGATTCTCCTTCCCTTCATGGAAGAAGTACTCGATCGCGCCAGTGTAGGAGTTCTCCATTATTTCGTCACCTTAAATCGCATGATCTTGTCGAGGCTCTCATGGCTTCTTCTGTGCTCCATTACTGCCTTGATGAACTCAAATGGCTCCGCGTCCGAAATTCTCAAGTTCTTCACTCGGTGCTGCGGTATATGATCCTCGCCTCCATAATGGAGGTGAGGGCCAGTCTGGTCATCCTGGTCGATCCGAATAATGGCTGGATACGACTCGCTGCGCAGCGGGATGCCCTCTGCGTCCCTTTCGGGGTTGGCCGGTCCATAGTGAAAGGAAAAATGCTTGCGGTAGCCCACGCCACCGAGGCTTGACGCGCGGCGATACCAATTCTCCACTATACGGAAGAACAGACCGTCCTTGAAAAAAACGGTCCATTCCATTTGCCAGGGAGGCTTGTCTGGGGTCACGGTCGGAGTTGCGAGTGGACCAATCTGGACGCAGCTCTCCTCCAAGGCAGTGTTGGCTACCTGCTCTGCAAGCCATTTCGCGTACTCCGGAAAACGCATTTCATGCAGCGAGGAGCTCGGAAGAGTTCTCGCAATTCTTCAACCGCACTTCATGCCCTTTTGGCAGAGCAGAATACAGCCTCTCAATGGCAGCCTCTTGGAGTGCAGAGAGCTGCTCTTGGAGGTAGCGCCACTGCATGGCGTCGTCTTCATCGACTGGACTTTTAGCGAAGTCCTGCCGCAGAAACTCGCCCGTAGAGATGCTGTACCGGAACTCAAACCCTTGCATCTGACGGGTGACACCCTCAATCGTCGGGGAACTGCGTCTCCTGATCTGCATTTCTCTCACAACTCCGCATAAATCTCGTTGCATCTGGAACGTATACCAGAAGCATTACTGGCCCGGCAAGCTATTATTTGACGCTTGGCGACGAGCTCCGGTTGCACGATTCCTTGATCGGCACGTTTCCGCAAAAAGTTTAATATTCTATTATCTACACAAACCTGCAAAATGTCATGCAAAATCCGGCAATAAAATCACTAACGTCTTTTGTTTCATATTCTTACGCGATTCGACTGAATACAGTTATTCCCCGCTCGAAGGATTCGCGCCCAGCATTTCCAGGCAGTGGCTTCGGGGTACAGTAATTGTGGAGCCGCTATAGCTGGACTATCTGTCGGTGCAGGAGTAGCAAGGGTCGATCGATGCCTGGATCAGGGGCGTGTCCGCCAGGCGGGCTCCCATCACCATCCAGCGGATGGCCGGCATGTTGGCAAAGGTGGGCGTGCGCACGTGGACCCTGGCTGGATTCCTGGAACCCTCCTTCCAGGAGACGCTGTACATGACTTCGCCGCGCGGCGCCTCGACCCGGCTGGTGGCCGTTCCGGTGGTGAAGACAAACTTCTCGTCGGCGGTGTGGAACTCGCCGGGCGGCAGCTTGCTGAGCGCCTGCCTTAGAATCTTGCAGCTTTCCATAATTTCGAGGGCGCGGACCAGCAGACGGGCGCGCACGTCGCCGTCCGGCTGGACCGGCGAGTCGAACTCCATCTCCGCGTAGGCCGCGTAGGGCGCGTCGCGGCGAAGGTCCTGGGGCAGCCCGGAGGCTCTTGCCGTAGGCCCTACAACGCCGCAGGAGACTGCTTTCTCCAGGGTCAGGACGCCGATGCCCGCGCAACGCGAGCGCGCCGTTTTGCTGGTGGTGAAGATGGGGATGATGGTGCGCGACATCTCCAGTTCCAAGGCCTCGACCATCTTCAGAATGGCCTGCGGATCAGTGATGTCGCGATTGACCCCGCCGATGCAGTTCATGGAGTAGTTGACGCGGTTGCCGCTGATGGCCGCGAGCACATCCATCACCTTTTCGCGAATCTCGAAGCAGGTCATGAACATGGTCTTGAAGCCCATGAGCTTGGATGCGATGCCGGCCCAGAGCACGTGGGAGTGCAGCCGCTCCAGCTCCGCCATGATGACGCGAATATACAAGGCGCGCGGGGGCGGCGTAAGACCGGTCAGGCCCTCCATCGCCTGACACAGAGTGAGCGTATGGATATTCGAACAGATGCCGCAGACGCGCTCCATCAGCGCGATGACCTGAATGTAGTTGCGGGTTTCGGCGAGGTGCTCGATGCCGCGGAAGTTGAACCCGATATGCAGCTTGGCGTCGCAAACGGTTTCGCCTTCGCAGATCATATCCAGCTTGTAGGGTTCTTCCAGTCCGGGGTGGTAGGGACCCATGGGAATCTTGTAGCTCATTTTTGCTCCTTACCCGCGGCCACGGCGTCGCGCAGGTTCACTCCCGGCGTGTCTCCCCGGCGCAGAAGCAGGGGTTCATACTCGCGCCCCAGAAAGTCGATGGCGAAACCTTCGTGAATCTCGCGCTCAATCCAGTCCGCGGCCTCGCACAGGTCGTAAATACTATCGATGGAGTTACCGGCAATCTGAAAGGGAAAACCCAGCAACTGTCCATCGAGATCCCAGTGGTACTCGAGGCGAAATCCCTGCTCGCCGGGAAGCTGATAGGCGGTGATGGTGACAAAGCGGGCATGGAGCTCGTTCATCGCCTTGGCGAGTTCGCGCACACTCAATGCGCCGGTCGCGAGCCAATGCGCGCCGCCCTTTTCGACCCAGGGTTCCGTGGTCCCCAACTTTTCAGAAACGCTATCGAGCGGAGTCAAGGTGCTTGTCGTCATTGCGCGCCTCCAGGGACGGGGTTGGTTACTTGCGCGACGGCGGCAGCAGCCGGAACCGCTGTAGCCGGCTTGACGGTCTGCTTGCGGGCAACAGTGTAGGACTGTTTCAACGCCCCAATGGTCAGGTACACGGGCGGACATGCGGAGTCCTGGCTTAGCGCGTGGGTCTTGCAGCCTTCAACGCAGCGGCCGCAGAAGGTGCAATGGCCGGGATCGTAGCTCCAATAGAATTCGCCTTTGCCGGCCTTGAATTCGATGGCGCGCGCGGTGCAGCGAAAGCGGCAGATGGCACAGCCGGTGCAGAGCGCGGGATCGAAGCGCACCAGGCCGCGAAAGCCTTCGCACACCTTGGGGCGCGCAGGGACGAGCATGGTCCGGGAGCCGCCCCACAGGTTCTTCCATAA
>JBKQRH010000077.1:0-59835 GCA_052326045.1 Occallatibacter sp.
AAAGATGATGGGGATGGTGGACAACGCGGGGTTCAAGCGCAGGCGCTTGCACACGTCGAGGCCGTCTCCGCCGGGCACCATGATGTCCAGCAGAAACAGGGCCGGCGGCTGGCGCTCGGCATCGGGAATGACGTTGGTGGGAGTGTGAAACAGCCGGGCCGCAAACCCCGCGGCTTCAAGGTGATGCTGCACCAGCCGCGCGATATCGGCGTCGTCATCCAGTACAAATAAGGTTTGGCTCAAACGGTCTGCCCTCGCCCGGCGGCCGTTGAACTTCAGATGCGGAGGCCGCACGGAATCATTAACAGACTACTGCAATTGGGCAAACAGATTGCAAACGTTGTGTGAATTTGACCGGGGAGGCATGCAGCCCAGGTCCGTGGCGCCTATGGGCGCGACCCATGATTTACGCTGGATGCGCGGGCCCGGCCTTTAAAGTGCGCCGCGCTCACGGGAGGCAGGAATGACCTGGATGATTCTGCTGGTTGGTCTGGTGGTGGGAATGGTTTCCGGCGTGGTGGGGATTGGCGGCGGAGTGCTGTTTATTCCGGCGCTCATCTGGCTGCTGGGCATGGACCAGCACAGGGCCCAGGGCACCTCGCTGGGCGCACTGCTGGCGCCTGTGGGCATCTTCGCGTTTTGGGAGTACTACCGCAACGGCAACGCCGACCTGCGCGTGGCGCTGCTGCTGGCCGCCGGGTTTCTGGTCGGCGGATACTTTGGCGCCGTGGCTGCGCAACACATTCCAGAGGTCTGGCTGCGGCGCATCTTCGCCGTGACGCTGGTCGTGATCGGCGGCAGGATGTGGTTCAGCCGGTGACCACCTGCGGTGGGGCCAACTGCCTTCGGCTTATAGAACTTCGACCGTGGTTTCCCACCCTAGCCGCAAGAATTAGAACTCGGCGAGGGTGGGGCCACCCTCATTGCAGTCACAAGGAAAATGCTTCAGATTGACTGCACCGGCAGGAGGGTGAGGTCGTCCACCAGGCCCACTTCCTTCTGCACGAAGGGTTCGCCGTAACGGACTCCGGCGAGCAGGCCGTAGTGGCGGGCTTCGGCCAAGGTACGCTCGCGAATCTCTTCTTCCGCAACAAAAAGGGCGCTGCCGGCGGGCTGGTTGGCGTACTGCGAGCGGTAGGCCATCAGAGCGGCGTGGCGCTGTTCGATGAAGGGCGTGATGTCCACAATGAAGCTGGGGCGGACGTCGGCGTAGAGGCTAGCGTAGACGATTTTGAAGGGGCGATGGGGCGGCCGACCTGTATCTACCGGCTCATCCATAGTGAGCGCCGCAGGCGCAGCAGGCCGCACCGCAGGCGCCTTGGCCAGGCCGGAGAGAAAGCAGGCTTCATAGCCGAGGGCGGCGGTGTTGGCGTGGTCGGGGTGGCGGGCCTGCCAGTAGGGCAGAATGACCACGCGGGGGCGGAGCAGGCTCAGGACGCGAACGATTTTGATGCGGTTTTCGAGGGTGTTTTCGACCGCGCCGTCGGGCAGGTCAAGCGCCTGGCGCCAGCCGACACCCAACAGGCGCGCGGCTTCGGCGGCTTCGCGGGCACGCTCTTCGGCGCTGCCGCGGGTTCCGGCTTCGCCCTGGGTGAGATCCAGAATGGCGGTGCGCAGGCCGCGCGAGGCCATGCGCAGCAGGGTTCCGCCGCAGGTCTGTTCCACGTCGTCGCGGTGGGCGGCGATGGCCAGGACATCGGCTATTGGGAGATCAGCGACGGAATCTGCGTTCATTGGCGTTTTCTCCGGATGAACGGGACAACATTTGGGCTTCATGGTATCCCACCCTTTTCGCAAAAAACCCGAAAAGGATTGGGCACGGAGTTCTGCTTTGGATGCCGGAGCGATTCACCCTGACAAATCATCACTGACCACTGACCACTGTCCACTGACCACTGAACTCAGTAGACGGTGTTGTCGCCGTCGGTAGGCGCATCCATGTAGGCCACATCATAGGCCGTGCCGGTAACGGTCACATACTGGTTGTCGATGGTCGAACCGTCCACGGTGGAGTAGATGTACACCTGTCCGCCCTGCGCGACATAAATCTTGTTCAGGCCGGCGACCGCTGCAATGCCGGTCGCGTCGCCCATATACGGCTCCAGCAGGGTGACCGTGTTGTTGGTGGTGTTGACCATGGTGAGGCAGCCGTAGGGCTCACCCGTCGCGGCGCGCACGCCGTTGGTGCACTTGGTCATGCCGATCCACAGCGTATTGTTGTCGGCCAGCAGCATGCGGCTGACGGCGCCGGGTGCGCCATCGCTGATGGCGACCGGGTTCGGGACGGCGCTGGTGGAGGGCACAACCGCGTTGTTGAGGAGATTGACCACGGTCATGTTTCCGGCATAGAGCGTCTGGCCACTCACTTGCACAGGCTGCTGGCCCACGACGTAGAGGGTGGAGCTATCGACGAGGGCGTTGCTGGCGCCGCCGGGAACGGGGATGTTGACGATGGGGGTGGTCTGCGAGTTGATGCATGGCGTGGCGTTGCAGGGGAGCAAGCCGGAGGCCTGGCCGGTGAGATAGATCATGGGCGCCACGGGCAACAGCGAGACCGAGGCGTTGGAACCGCCGCACTCGGGCCCGCAGTTGAGCACATACGCGGTTCCGCCATCGGCGGAGAAGACGGCCTTGACCGGCCGGTCAAAGCTGAGCGGGGCGCCGTAATAGTGGCCGGTCGCGTCCACATTGTCGGGGCTCTGGGCCTGGAAGAGGCACCAGGCCGGCGCGTTCAGCGGCTCACAGTCTACAGCGGCCTTGGGCCATGTAGTGGAGCCGCCTGAATAATTGATGGTCTGCGCGGGCGTCAGTTGCACGGGATAGTAGGCGTAATTCGAGTTCTGGACGAAGGCCAGGACTGCCGACCCGCCTGGGTTCATGCTCACGCGGTAGACGCCTGGGAGGCTGAGCCCGTAGGACACGCTGGTCTGCTTGTTCACCACCGTAAACATGTGGGCCAACTGGTTGGCGGCAAAGACGTAGGTCTGATTCCGGGTGATAAAGATGCTCGAAGAGGAGCCAAGCAAGCCGCTGACGGTGCCGCTGGTGGCCTCAGTGGCATAGTTGACTGGGGTGAAGCTGCCGTCGCCGGAGCCGTAGACCGCGCCCAACTGCTCCTCCGGCATGTTCTGGATGGAGATGGGCAGGGCCCCGGAAAATCCGGAGATGGAAAATGTCGTGGGCTTGCCGTTGAAGCCGCCGCGGACGTCGTAGTAGGCATCCACGATCTCCAGCGCGCCCTTGGTGGCGATGTCGGTGTTCTGGATCGCGATCAGGACGCGGTTGGTCAACCCGCTGGGGGGCAGATTCCGGCCCGCAAAATAGGTGGTGCCGCCACAACCTGCCAGCGCGGCTGCGAACACGAGGGCGGCGGCGGCGCTCATGCAAAGACTTCTGTTCTTCAAAATCCCTTACCTCGACGGAAAGCGCGCAGCGTGCCGCGGAAAATGTCCGCGGCCATGGCCGCAGCGTGAACGAATTGATGGCGGTTGCCGGTCGATCGGACAGAGGGCAAAATCCGCGTTCCGGAACCGGTTCCTGTCCAGCTTATGACTACCGAAGTATAACAAAGCGAGCCTACCCATTGGCGCAGGGCGCCCGTGTGGCTTAGCATGACAAGATAATGCCGCAATTCGCCGACATCTTCGCCGATCGTCCCGTGCTCGCCGACGGCGCCATGGGCACGGTTCTTTACGCCCGCGGTGTCTTCATCAACCGCTGCTACGACGAGCTGAACCTTTCCGACCCCGGCCTGATTCTTTCCATTCACGAGGAGTACCTGCAGGCGGGCGCGGAGATTCTGGAAACCAACACTTTCGGCGCCAACCGATTCCGGCTGGCCCAGCATGGATTGGCGGGGAAGGTAGCCGAAATCAACGCGGCCGGCGTGCGGATTGCCCGCCAAGCGGTGGAGCATCTGAAAGAAAAGCAAGCCGGCGAGGCCTGGATCGCCGGTTCGGTGGGCCCGTTGGGCCTGCGGCTGGAGCCGTTGGGCAAGACCGGACTCGACGAGGCCCGGGCGGCCTTCGCCGAACAAATTGGCGCCCTGGCCAGGACCGGCGTGGACTTGATTGTAATCGAGACCATGCCCGCGCTGAACGAGGCCCACGAGGCGCTGGAAGCGGCCCGCGAGACCGCTCCGGAACTGCCCGTGCTGGTCATGGTGACGGTGGACGAGGAGGGCAACTGCCTGGACGGCTCGTCGCCGCAGCAAGCCGCGGCTTTGTTGACCGAGTGGGGCGCCGGGGCCATCGGGGTGAACTGCTCTACCGGCCCGGCGACGGTGCTGACGGCCATCGAAGCCATGCGCGCGGCCACCACGCTGCCGCTGGCCGCCATGCCCAACGCCGGGATGCCGCGGGCCGTGGAGGGCCGCAACATCTACATGTGCTCGCCGGAGTACATGGCCAGCTTCGCCCGCAAGGCCATCGCCGCCGGGGTACAAATTGTGGGCGGCTGCTGCGGCACGACCCCCAACCACATCCGTGCCATGGGCTCGGCCATGCGGGCCATCGATGCGCAGGCCCGCGTCGAGGTCGCTGGCGAGGCTCCGGCGCTGAACACCGAGACGCCGCCGGCTCCCTTGGGGGCGCGCTCCCTGATCGGCGCGCTGGTGGCGGAGGGCAGCTTCACTACGCTGGTGGAGATCGTTCCGCCGCGCGGTATCGACTGCGCCAATGAGATTGAGGGCGCGCGCCTGCTGGCTTCGCTCGGCGTGCACGCCATCAACGTGCCCGATTCGCCCCGCGCCTCGGCGCGCATGAGCGCGCAGAGCCTGTGCATCCAGATTCAGCAACACACCAGCATTGAGACGATTCTGCATTACACCTGCCGCGACCGCAATATACTTTCCATCCAATCGGACCTGCTGGGGGCCTCGTCCATCGGCCTGCACAACATTCTGTGCGTGACCGGCGACCCGCCCAAGCTGGGCAACTATCCCGACGCCACCGCAGTGTTTGACGTGGACTCCATCGGTCTGGTCAACATGGTGCGGCGGCTGAACCAGGGGCTGGACATCGGCTCGAACTCGATCGGGGTGAGCACCAACTTTACCATCGGCGTGGCCGCCAATCCCGGCGCGCCGGATATCGAGCAAGAAGTGCGCCGCTTTGCTTTCAAAGTGGAGGCGGGAGCCGAGTACACCATTACCCAGCCGGTCTTCGACCTGCGCCTGCTGGAGAGCTTTCTGAAGCGCATCGAGGAGCATCGGATTCCGGTGATTGCCGGCATCTGGCCGCTCATCAGCCTGCGCAACGCCGAGTTTATGAAGAACGACTTGCGCATCTCCATGCCCGAGGAGATCATGTTGCGCATGGCCCAGGCCGACACGCCCGATGCCGCCCGGCGCGAGGGCGTTCGCATTGCGCAGGAGATGCTGGAGGCCGTGCGCCCCTTGGTGCAGGGCGTGCAGGTGAGCGCGCCGTTTGGCCGCTACACCGTAGCCGCCGAGGTAATCGCCAACCTGCAGCCCCCAGGCGCCAATCTTACGGAGTAACCGCCATGCCGACGTTTGAAGAATCGCTCAAGAAGCTGGAAGCTATCGTCGATCAACTGGAAAAGGGCGACCTGGCCCTGGAAGAGTCGCTCAAGCTCTTCGAGGAGGGGGTTGGACTGTCGGTGGCCTGCAAGACTGAGCTGGACGCAGCCGAGGGCAAGGTGCAAATGCTGGTGAAGCAGCGCGACGGCTCCCTCAAGCCGGAGCCGTTTTTGACCGAGAAGCCTTTTTAGGACAAGTTGTCAGTGGTCAGTTTTCAGTCCTGCCCAGGGAGGCAGGTTCGAAAGTGGCGTCAGGCGCAGCGGGGCAGTATCGGTTCCCTGCCCGGCGATAGTTTCTTCCCGGAATCGATTGCATCATTCACTGCCCGGTGCTTTGCGGGAGCCCTTTGCCAGCCTCGCCACGACGGCGATTTCGCGCAGCACCTGGGTCAGCGGTCGGGCCGGCGTGCCCCACAGGACGGTTCCGGGCTTGAGCCCCTCGTTGGTGACGGTTTTGCCGCTGAGGACACCGGCCTGGCCGCCGAGAATAACGCCGGGACCGATGTGAGCATGGTCGCCGATGCCGACCTGGCCTGCAATGACCGCGCCGTTGCCCACCGTGCAGGAGCCGGAGATCCCGGTGAGAGCGACCAGGATCACGTCTTCCCCGATCTCGCAGTTGTGGCCGATGTGGACCAGGTTGTCGATCTTGGTTCCGCGGCGGACGCGCGTCTCGCCCAGCGCGCCACGGTCGATGGTGGTGTTGGCGCCGATCTCGGCATCATCTTCGATCACGAGAGTTCCCTGCTGCGGAAACTGGGTGTAGGCGCCGGTGGAGGGGTTGCGTACGTAGCCGAAGCCGTCTGCGCCGAGGACCGCGCCGGCATGAACCACCACCCGGTTGCCCAGGGTGGTTCCGGGATAGAGAACGGCATTGGGATAGATCCGGCAAGCTTCTCCGATGCGGACGCCCTGGCCGATGACCGCGCCGGCCTCGATGCGCGTTCCCGAGCCGATGTGCGCGTAGTCCTCGATTACTGCGCAGGCGCCTATGGTCACATTCTCGCCAAGCTCCACCTGCCGGCCGATCACGGCTGCGGGATGAACTCCGGAAGGGGGCGGCAGCGGTTTGAGGAGTTTGGCCGCCAAAGCAAACCAGAGGCGCGGCTGATCGGCTTCGACGATGCAATAGCCTGGCGGATACGGTTCGGCAAGCCCGGCCCGTAAAACAATCCCTCCGGCACTGCTTGCCAATGCTTTGGCAGCCGAGGCAGCGTCTTCAGCAAAGACCAATTCCGGGGCGTCGGCCAACTCTACGGAGTTCACGCCATCGACCATCCACTCCGGACTTCCCTGCGCCAGTTCACCGCCCAGGATTTTGATCAACTCGCCCAGCTTCATGGTTTCTCCTCAATACAGCCCCGGCTCGCCTGCCGGTCGTGTCTTCCAGCGGCGGTGAATCCAGAGCCACTGGTCAGGATAGCGCCGAATCCAGGATTCGATGACGTTTGTGCACAGTTGAGTGTCGGCGAGGATATCGGCCTGCGCGTCGGCGGTGTGGGGAATTTCAATCTGAGGGCCGAAGTGGAGAACGTAACGGCGCTCGGCCGGCTCCCAGAGCATGAAGCCCGGCAGCACGGCGGCGCCGGTCTTGCGCGCCATGTGGGCCAGACCTGTCCCGGTGCAGGCATCGACGCCAAAGAATTTCACAAATTCGCCCTGAGGCGGGGTCATGTTGGTGTCCATGAGGATGGCGACGGTCTGCCGGGCGCGCATGGCCAGGAGCAGGCCGCGGCCGAAGTCGTCCTTGTCGATGACTTGATTGCCGTGCAGGCAGCGAATGCCGTTAACAAAATCGTCGAGGCGGCGGTTATCAAGGGGGCGGATGACCACGCTCATGGTGTGGCCCATCAGCGAGTGGTAAAAGCCGGAAAGCTCCCATGCGCCCAGGTGGCCGGTGACAATCAGAACCCCTTTGCCGCGAGCCTGGGCGGCAAGGTAGTGGTCCAGACCTTCGGTGCGCATCCAGCCGCTGGTGTTTTCCGGGGTGTAGCGGGTCAGGCGGCAGAACTCAACCAGTTGCCAGCCAAGATGACGGTAGACGCCTCGCAGCATGCGATTGCGTTCGCGGCTGGAGAGATCGGGGAGGGCCAATTCGAGGTTGCGGACGCCGACGCGGCGCAGGCGGCCAAACAACCAATAGACAGCGAAGGCGAGCAGGCAGGCTAGCAGGCGCGCCAAGCTGCGCGGCATGCGCCCCAGGCTGCGCGCCACGACAAGGACCAGCCAATACTCGAGGTTTTCCCGCATGGTTGAAGGCAAAGATCAGTTTACGCGTTTTCCGAAAGAACGTGGCCTTTGCCAGCGTGTGCAGGGCCGTCGCCGTTTCTGGTCAGCATTCTGCACGGCTCTTGCCGCGAACACCGCCCCGTGACTTAGCGCACAGACTGGTCTACGCGCAGGACTGAAGATTGCCTCGCAAAAAGTTTGCTGGGCGAGGAGCAACGGTCCGCATGAACGCTGAATCTTCCGATAAAGCAAGTTTTCTCTGCTCTCCGTGGAGCCGAATCCCTATCGCTCCGTGGTTTTTTTCGCTCCTGGTGCTGGCCGTCCTGGCCGCGGCTCGCTACTATGCCGTCTTCGGTCCGCCGCAGGCCCGCATCCTGTTCCTGCTTCATGCGTTGGTCATGTGGACCTTGCCGTTTCTCCTCCTCACGCGCCAGGGGAGGCGCGATATCGGCCTGTGCAAGCAGGGCAACACGCTGTCCGCCCTGGCCCTCAGCGCCCTGGCGGGAGCTGTTTGCGGCCTCGCTTTCTTTGCCATCGGCATGGCTCTCTATGGCAATTCGCCTGATAATTGGTGCCTCAGCATTCGCGACAGCTTCCAACTCAAACAGATGCTCGCCGTCATGTCCCCCGCGGCCGCCTTTGCCGCCATCACCGTACCGGCCATGATCCTCACCCCCATCGGCGAGGAGATTCTCTTTCGCGGCCTCATCCAGCAGGCCTTCATGCTGCGCTGGAACGCCGTCATCGCCACTCTGGTCAACGGCCTGGCCTTCGGCCTCATCCATCTGCACGTCCATGGCCTGTGGCGAGACGCGGCCGGCTTCCATCTGCGCCTGGTCTCCGGCGCGCTCATGGTGCTTCTGCTCGCCGGGGCCAGTGCGGTCTTCACACTCTGCCGTCAGCGCTCGGGCTCCCTGTGGTGCGCCATGACAGCCCACGCCGCCTGCAACCTGGCCATGATCTCCGCCGTCTTCTTCCGCTACATCTGAGAAACCGCACTGTTTCACACCCGAAAGGATTCCTCTTCATGACCGACCAAAAGATCTACCGCATCACCGGCATCAGTGCCCTGGCCTGCATCGCCACCTTCTTCATCGAGTTTCCCTTTTATCTCGTGCGCACCCCCTGGCCCGGTCTGGCGGCGTCTGACAAACTCGCCGATTTTGCCGCCCACAACGGAACCAACATCATGTGCTGCGTCTTCATGGACTTCATCATCCTCACCCTCCTCATGATCTTCCTCGCCGGCGTCCGTCACCTCATTCGCCATGCCAATCCCCAACACGAGTGGCTCGCCAGTCTCTTCTTCGGTGTCGGTTTGGTCTTTGTCACACTTACCGTCGTAGCCGATTCGCTCCAGGGCGCCACCGTCGTTGACGCCCTCAACCCTCCCGGCGACGGCATCATCATCCGCGCCATGATGGAAAGCACGATCCTGATGTACGGAGCAGTCGCACTCTGGCTGCTGGCCTTCCTTATGGCCATCCTCAGCTACGTCACTCAATTGAGCGGCGCTCTTCCCAGATGGTCCGCTTGGGTGGGCTACGCCTGCGCCCTCGCCTGCCTGGCCTTCGTGCCCACCATGTTTGTGCATCACGTCGATATGATGGGCTTCTATAACCCCGCCGGCTGGGGCGCCGAGGCCATCGCCAACGGCTTTCCGCTGGCGGTTTGGGTGATCGTCGTCGGCATCCTCATGCTTCGCAAAGCCGGCAAGCGCGATCCCGCTGGGGCCCAGGCAGAATGAAGGGTGCGGAATGACGCCCGCACCCTTCATTGGAAGAGACTTTTCAGCGGCCTATGGAGCGCCCGCCGTTACTTGCGGTTTTTGGCCTGGGTGAAGTATTGCGCCACGGCGCTAACAAACGGTACTGCTCCCGGAGGAACTTCGACGTCGCCACTCAAAACCGACTCGAAGGTGTGCGGCGCGCCAAAGTAAAGCTCGGTGTCCTCGGAGTTATGGCTCACGCTGGTGCCGTCCAGAGAGACGCCCGCGAAGACACCCTTATTGCGCGAATAGCTCAGCAACTCGGCGCTCATCTTCCAGTCGGTGGCGGCCTGACCGCTGCGGCCTATGGGACCGGCCGCGGCAGAGGCATCCCCGCCGATCTTGAACTTGCTCTTGAGCAGGTCCTGGAAGCCGCGGTCGTTCACCGCAACCAGCACCAGGTCAGTGGACTGGCCGCCGAACTGGAAGCCGAATGAGCCGCCGGCCAGGCGAATGAAGACCGGCGCGCTCCAGCCGTGGCCGGTGCGGCAGGTAACCACGCCCTGGCCATACTGGACACCACCGAAGAAGGCGCCCTTGATCAATCCGGGAACCACGCCGATGCAGGTGGCCTGTTGAAGGATGTTCATGGGGATGGTGCTGTCCTGGGCAGACATGATGCGGTCCAGGGCCAGCTTGGCCGCGTCGATGCGAGCCTGCAAATCCTCCCGCGTGGAGCCGGCAAAAGCGGTGTGGGTGAGCATGAGGCAAATCAAAAGAAGGGGGCAGACTGAAGCGATCGTCTTCTTCATATCCATATCCTTTCCACTCCGCTGCCTTTGCGGCGCGGATGGTTGAGGGTTCATGAGAAAAGCGGCATGGCGATGCGCGATACTCGATCCGGCGCGACGCTGGAGGCCGGGCCTTTCCCCAGCCTCGATCGCCAGAGCATCCTCAAACAGCCTACAGCATCCAAGCCTGGATGCGCATCCCCGGCTCCAGGGCTGCGATGTTGATTCCCGAAGGCCGGCAACGCCGCGCGATCCCGCGCTTCTCAGGAGCGGACACGCGCATCAAGAGCGGGATTCCCGCTCTTGATGCGCCGATGCATGGATGGACGCGAGGGAGGGCTGAAGGGGAGGAACAGAACTCGATTCGCGCAGAACAGAAAAAAGAGGAGTTCCGAGGCTTCATGGAAAACATGCCGCCTGGGAACTCCTTTCCCCAGATCTGCGTTGTTTCTGTAAACAAGTCTGTGGGAAACCGGTACTTAATACGTGGTCAATATTGCTCAGTTCATAGATTACGGAAGGAGTGTGGACATAAGTAACCACCAGTTATTACTAATCAGTAACGGGCTGGCGGGAGCGGTGCGATACCGGAGCCTGGCGGCGATCATGGATGTCGGCGTCGGCCAGCAGCGAGCGGTTCAGCACACGCATGGATAGCTCAGTCCGGTTGTCGGCGCCGGTCTTGCGCATCAGGCGGCCCACATGGGCCTTCACGGTGCGCTCCTCGATGCCCAACTCACGGGCGATCTCTCGATTGGAGCGGGCCATCAGGACCAGCTCCAGCACCTGGCGCTCGCGGCCGGTCAAGTGGGGGCCGGCGTTGGTGAGGCTGGAGTCGGGGACCTTGAGCAGCCGGTCGATGAGTTTCGAGAGCAGCCTGCGCGGCGCCCAGACGGAGCCGCCGGTGACCACCTCGATGGCCGTCCGGACCGTCTCCGGGCCGGCGGTCGACTCCAGGTAGGCCCTGGCCCCGGCAATGATCGAATCCAGAACCAGTTGATCGTTTCCTTGCGGGCCGATGACGATCAGCCGGATGCCGGGACGCCTGTGGCGAATAGCCTTCAGGGCCTTCAACCCAACAGACGAAGAATGCAGATCCACAACCAGATACTCCAGCGTGGAGCGGGCCAGCAGCTCATCCAAGGTCCCGGTAACCGGGATGAGCTGGGCATGGCCCTCCTGGGCAGGTTGATCGAAGATGCTGGCGAGTCCCTCAAGGCGGATGGGTTCATCAAAGACCAAACCGATCCGGATTGGGTCAGGAATGCGAATCGAAGACATCTTGCTTCCCCCCGTCAATTGGCAGGAAGATTGGGCCCGGTACTGCAACCGGAGCACGCATGGCCCGCATCGCCTAACAAAAATCGCTGTTCTGAAAACCACCTCAACCAGTCTTGCCTGCAACTACCCCTAAAGCCTGGGAAGAACTATCTTGCACCGCGTCTCGCTGAAGGGCTCGATCATCCAGTGTTGGATGGCCTGTTCCCGGATCCAATGGTCGCTCTGAATCGACGTGCCTTTCCTCGTCCAGACTGATTCTTCCTATCCGGAGAAAAAGCATCCGGTTTCCGCTTAAACCAGAAAAATCATCGTATGCAAGGCGCCGGTGATTGACAATGGCACGATTGGGTTACTACCCGCCACGGACGGGCTAGAGCGGAACCAGAGTAAACGTGTCCATGCAGAGAGTTTTCTGGGTGGCTTTTACTTCCACCCCAGCGACGAAGACCTGTGGCTGGGGACCCCGGTTAAGGAAAAAGCCACTTGGCGGGTTTGCTTTCAGGGTACATCTACTCTGGTTCCGCTGTACCCCGAGGCGCAGCAGCGGGCTTTCCTCAGGGGAAAGCTGGGCGCGGGCAATTCCGATATTCCTTAATTCCGGCAAAATCTGTAGCATCAACCCGGCAGGTCGTAGTACAGTCATTTCAGTCAGGCCAACGAGGGTACCCCATTGATTAAACAGGACATCGTCCATCATGTAATCGAGCGCACGGGCCTGCCGCGCACCAAGGCAGAGGCCGCGGTGGATACGGTATTCGAGGGCCTCAAGCAGGCTCTTGCCGCGGGCGAGCGCATCGAACTGCGCGGATTCGGCGTTTTCAGCGTCCGCGCCCGCAAAACCGGCATCGGCCGCAATCCCCGCACCGGCACCGAGGTCAGCATCAATCCCGGCAAGGCGGTGCGCTTCAAGCCGGGCAAGGAACTGCACGTACTGGAGACCGGCGGCGCTCCCAAGAGTTGATGAAGCGGCCAGAGCGGCCTGCCAGACTCACATCAGCCGTAGCGCATCCACATCCAGGATCAGGTTGCGGCGCGGAATCTGGGCGGCATCAGCGTGCGCCAGCATACTGCGCAGAGCCGCGTTCAGCGCCTTGCGCGAGGCGGCCTTGAGAATCATGTGGAAGCGGTAGACGCCCTTGATGCGGGCGATAGGCGCGGTGCAGGGGCCGAGCACGCGCACAGTTCCGCTGTTCTGGTTTTGGATTAGATATTTGCCAAGGATAGACGACCAGCCGGCCGCTTCTTCAAGTTTTTGCGACTGCACCAGGACGTTGGCCAGCACCCCGAACGGCGGATAGTGCATCCAGCGGCGATACTTGAGTTCGCGCTCGACGAAGGCGGCATAGTCGTGCTTGCTGGCGGCGACGATGGCGTAATGATCAGGATAGTAAGTCTGCACCACCACGCGGCCGGGCAGTTCGCCACGCCCGGCACGGCCTGAGACCTGGGTCATCAACTGAAAGACGCGCTCGGCGGCGCGGAAGTCCGGCATGGAGAGCGCGTAGTCGCAGCCCACCACGCCGACCAGCGTGACGCCGTGAATATCGTGGCCCTTGGCAATCATCTGCGTGCCGACGAGCAGGTTGATCTCTCCGGAGTGGAGGCGCGCGAGCAGGCGTTCCAGATCGTAGCGGCCGCGGACCGTGTCGCGGTCCATGCGGCCGATGCGCGCGCCGGGAAATATCTCGCCCAGCCGTTCCTCGCCTTGTTGAGAACCGGCGCCAAGGTAGTAAAGGTGCTCGCTCGAACACTTGGGGCAGCGAGCGGGGACGGTGCGGCGGAAGCCACAGTAGTGGCACTCGAGGCGCTGACCCGCGCGGGCAACGCCTGCGTCATTCGCCGGGGCCCCCACGTCCGCCGCGGCGGATTCGTCCGTGGGGTGGTCTGACGGCGGCTTGTGGTGGGTGAGTGAGATGGCGCAGTTCTGGCACTCCAGCTTTTCTCCGCAGGCGCGGCAGATGACGACGAAGGAGTAGCCGCGGCGGTTGAGCAGGATGAGCGCTTGCTCGCCGCGTTCGAGGACCTGGCGGGTCTGGTCCACAAGCGCCCGCGAGAAGAGTTGCTCCTGGCCGGTTTCTTTGAACTCCTGCCGCATATCGATGATCTCGACTTCGGGCAGAGGACGGTTCATGACGCGGTCGCGCATCTCGATGCGCGTGTATTTGCCCAAGACGGAGTTCTGCCAGCTTTCCAGCGAGGGCGTGGCCGAGCCCAGCACCACCACGGCGCCTTCCAGCTTGGCGCGCATCACTGCCACGTCGCGGGCGTTGTAGCGCGGCGTCTCCTCCTGCTTGTAGCTTTGGTCGTACTCCTCATCCACCAGAATCAAACCCAAATTGGGCGCGGGGGCAAAGATGGCTGAGCGGGTGCCGACAACGATGGGCGCCTCGCCGCGGCGAATGCGCCGCCACTGGTCGCTGCGCTCCTCAGGCGTGAGCGCGGAGTGGAGCAGAGCCACCTTCTGCCCGAAGGCTTGGTCGAGCAAGCCGACGGTCTGCGGCGTGAGGCCGATCTCGGGGACCAGCAGGATGGACGAGAGGCCACGGTCGAGCGCGCGCTGCATGGCGGTCAGGTAGACGGCTGTTTTTCCCGAACCCGTCACTCCGTGAAGTAAAAAGGGATGGAATCCCCCCAGAGCCGTAGCCAGGCTGGCCAGCGCGCCGGTCTGCGGTTCATTGAGGCGGAACGGCGGGGCAGCAGGTTCGATGCCACCAAGGTGGAAGACCGCGGGGCGCTCGTCGATGCGGACCAGGTCTCGCCGGACGAGGGTTTGCAGGGTTGAGGAGGGCAGTGCCTTGACGCGATCTGGGCGGCGCAGCTCGGCGAGAGGCAGTTCGCCGCCGCAGGCCGCCAGTTCGGCCAGGATGGCCTGCTGCTTTGGGGTCAGCGCCGGGAGCCGCGCCTCGGGAACCAGCACGGCAAACCGCTCCATCCGGCGCGCATCGCGCTCGGCGGCGGCGGTTTCGCGGGCAATCCATTTTTTGCGCACCAAGCCGGCCAGGACCGGAAGCGTGGCCGCGGTGGCGGTGCGCAGCGTGGAGACTTTGACCGGCTCGCCGGAGGCCAGGCGGATGAGAACGCGGTGCTCCAGGTCCTGCTCCTCGGCACTGAGCTTGCCGCGCCGCTTCGCGCCGCTCTTGTTCATGAGACTAGGTATGGGCGCCCCAGGTTTCGCTTTTGACACCTGGGAGTCCGATCGCTCGCCCTCCACGCAAGTAGCCAGCACGTCGCGGCCCAGATCGGTGATGCGGTAGTAGACGGTGCGGCGGATTTCGGCCATCAGCGGCAACATGCCGCGCAGCACCTCGCCCAGCGGGGCCAGGTAGTACTGAGCCATCCACTCGGCCAGCTTGAGCAACCGGTCGCTCAGCAGGGGTTCTTCGTCCAGCACCGCCTCCAGGAAGCGCACCTCAAGATCCGGCGGCGTTTGGGCGTTGAGGGCGGTGACTACTCCGATGAGCTTTTCGTTGCGGAAGGGGGCGATGACGCGCGCGCCCCGCTGCGGAAGCTGGCCCTCGCGCACCGCGTAGGTGAACACGCGGTCCAGCGGGACGGGCAATGCGACTTCGCAGCAGGTGGGCATGGCAGGCAAGAATCAGTGTAGGGGATGGGGAGACGCATGGATGGCGACCTGTGAATATCGCGGAGCAGGTCAGTTTCCGGTTTGGCAGTCGCTCGCCCAGAACCACCGCCAACTGTAGGAGGATCGTACTCCAAGGCGACCAAGAGATAGAGCGAGGAGCGGGAATGGAAAGTTGTCCTGCGTGGCCGAGTCATGGAGCCTAAGGCTGCGGCACGGCCAGTGAAGCCGTTCGCATCCAAGGCACGCGGCTTTTCAGTTCATTTTTGCGAAGTTGCTGTCGAGAAAACTCAAAACAACGTCTTTGTACAAGGCTGGGGCTTTGTTGAAGGTCGTGTCGTGTTCGGCATTGGGAATCGTAACCAGACGGTTCTTCGTGCCCGGCAGGGCGGCGAGAATTCTGCGCGCATTATCTGTCGGGACAATCCAGTCGCTCTCGCCCGAGATGAGCAGCACGGGGCAGTTGATTCGCGATGCACCCGGAAGAACCGACACAAAATCCGATCCAAGGTAAACTCCGGTGCGAAGATAGTAGGCCATCACGATCGATCGAATCAATCCCGGAAAGGATGCAATGGCGAAGAAGCGCCGCTCAAAAAAACCTCTGCTGGGGTCGCGCGCATAATACTCTTTGACGTTTCGGAATACGTCGACCCCGCTGGTGAAAGCTCCGTCGCTGACAACCGCTGCAACTTCTCCGGACTGGGCAGCCGTAAGCAGGCTTGCTACTGCCCCCAATGAGACGCCCATCAGAACAATGGGGCCGCGCTCGCCACGTGAGCGGACATACCGGATCGCACCGAGGAGATCGCGCGTCTCGACCAATCCGGGTGAGACGAACTGTCCGCCGCTCTCACCGTGACACCGCAGGTCGAGGGCCAGCGCGTTGTAGCCGCGATGAACCAAAAAGGCGGCGCGACCCAGCATGACCTGGCGCGTGTGATCGACGCCGTGGGCGATGATCACGGTGGCCCGCGGCGTCCCCTCCGCAGGAAGCCACCAGGCCTTCAGGGGAACTCCATCGATCGCCTGGAACGAGACGGTCTCGCTCCGGAGGCCGAAATCCTGGGGTCCCCGGTTCATTCCGTGCCAGCGCGGATTGTAGCCAATCATCAGCCCGCTGCCAAAATACCCCACAACGGCGTAGAACAGCGCCAGCAAGACGATGGGAACTGCAAGCCACAGCCATCGCCGGCTGAAACGCTTGCGGGAAGTGTGTGGAATCGCTGTCGACGGGGAACCGCCGACCGGGTGGGAGACGAGGTTTCCGGGTTCAACACTTTTCATAGCGGCGAACTTTCCATCCTCATTTCTGCATGAGACCCAGACCACCATTCTAGTCTGATGACCCTGTCGCTTGGCCCTGCGGTTGCGTAGGTTCGACCCTGTGGTCTTAGTCGATCATTTGAGTTCCGGGCAGATGAACGCCGGCTCGGAAACTGCACCAGGATTGAATGTCGCTTTACTCAGACCTTGCAATCCGGGCCGCAGGCAGTACAATTCATTGCAAATGACATCCAAGACCCGCAAAACCGCCGCTGCCGCGCCCAAAGCTTTATCGGGCGCCTCGTCCAAAATCCATCCACCAATTACGCTGTCGATCGACATTGGCGGCTCGAAGCTGAAGGCCATGCTGCTGGACCGGGATGGCAAGCCGGTCAGCGAACGGCAGCGCGTGCTGACGCCGGCGGCGCCCACGCCGGCCGCGGTGCTGGCCGGACTGGATAAATTGCGCAAGCTGTTGCCGCGCTTCGATCGCGTTTCCGTAGGGTTTCCCGGCGTAATCAAGCGCGGAACCACCTGGACGGCCTTCAATCTGAATCCCAAATGGGCGGGCTTTCCGCTGCAGGCGGTATTGCAAAAGCGCTGGAAGAAGCCGGTGCGCGTGGCCAACGACGCCGCCGTGCAGGGCTATGGGGCCGTCAAGGGAGATGGCGTGGAGCTGGCGCTCACGCTGGGCACCGGGATGGGGTCCTCGCTGTTCACCGGCGGCCGCCTCTGCCCCGGGCTGGAGCTGGGCCATCATCCCTGGAAGAGTAAGACCTATGAGGACTACCTGGGCCAGCGGGGCCTGGACAAGTTCGGCAAGAAGGCCTGGAACAAGTTCCTCAAGCAGGCCATCGATCAGACCGAAAAGCTCTTCAACTGGGACCACCTCTACATCGGCGGCGGGAATACGAAGAAGATCGACTTCGTGCCGGGAAAGAACGTGAAGATCGTCTCCAATGAGACCGGGCTGCTGGGCGGCGTGGCGCTGTGGCGGGATAAGGGGTAGAGCCAGGGGTCAGCAATGAAAGACAGAACCCACGACGAAGCCATGGCGGAGTTGTTCAAGGAAGACCCTGCCTATGCGGTTGAACTGCTGAACGGCATTCTCGAAGACGGGGAACAGGGCGAACTGCTCATCGCCTTGCGCCAGATGACCAAGGCCTTTGGCGGCGTGCAAGACGTGGCGGAAAAGGCGAACTTGAATCCAACCCAGCTTTACCGCACATGATCCGAACAGGGAAACACGGAGTTACGCAGCTTGTCCGCCATTCTCAAAGCGATGGGGTTGCGGCTTGCTGTCGAACGGGTGCGTGCTGCGTGAGGCCAGGTTTGTAAAGCGAGACCTGGGACATTCGGATCCTGGACAGAAGAAGCAGGCGACACAAATGGCCGAAAACAAAACCAAGCCCACCGCATTGAGCGTGGCGTCCTTCCTCGATGCAATCCCTGATCAGACCAAGCGCGCGGACGCCAAAGCGCTGGTCAAGCTGATGCAATCGGCCACCGGCGAGAAGCCGAAGATGTGGGGACCGTCGATCGTCGGCTTCGGCAGCTACCACTACAAGTACGAGAGCGGCCGCGAGGGCGATTCGCCGATCGCCGGCTTCTCGCCGCGCAAGGCCGCAACTGTCCTCTATGGCATCGCCGGAGCCGACGGCGCACCGGCACTCCTGGCGCAACTGGGCAAGCACACCACCGGCAAGGGCTGCCTCTACATCAAGAAACTCGCGGACGTAGACCCGAAGGTGCTGGAGACGCTAGTCGCCCACGCTTTCGCCACAAAGCAGGCAAAAAAGTAAGTCCACCCGTCCAGACAAGCCTCATGCGACTCATCCCCTCGCAGGCGGTTTCAGCCCCAGTTCGCGCATGGCGATTTGCAGGTCGGCCCAGGCTTCTTTTTTCTGGCGGGGGTCGCGGAGCAGATAGGCCGGGTGATAGGTGACGATAAGCTGCGTGCCGCGGACCGAATGAACACGGCCGCGCAGGCCGGCCAGGGGCTGGCGCGCGCCTAACAGATAGGTGACCGCCGTGGCTCCGAGAGCGACGATCACCTGGGGACGGATTACATCGATCTGGCGGAAGAGAAACGGGGAGCAGGTGTTGGCTTCCTCCGGCACAGGTGCGCGGTTGCCGGGCGGACGGCACTTGACCACGTTGGCGATGTAGACTTCCTCGCGCCTGAGGCCCATGGCGGCGATCATGTTATTCAGCAGTTGCCCGGCGCGGCCCACGAAGGGAAGGCCCTGCGCGTCCTCGTCTGCGCCGGGACCCTCGCCGACAAACATGAGGCGGGCTACAGGGCTGCCGTCGCCGAAGACCAGCTTGTTGCGGCCCTTGTGGAGCGGGCAACGGGTGCAGTCGCCGATGTCTTCGCGAATGAGTTGAAGGGCGGCGGCACGGCTGGCGGGCGGAACTGCGGCGGCGATTTCTGGAGGCGCGGGCATGGACTTGCTGTGCGGAATCGGATGCTCCTGATGGGAATTTGCGGGCTGGAAGTCCGCGAACAGCGCGGGCTGAGAAGCTGGCTCCCAGGTCTCAGAAGCGAGACCTGGGGCACCCGGCTGATCCGAAATAGGTTCGGCCTGCGCGGGCTCCGGCTGCTCATCCGGCTCGGCGGCCAGCAGCGCGGGGTCCACGGGGCGGCGGTAGAACTCGGTGAGGCCCAGGTCGCGGTAAAAGCGAACGCGCTCGACCAAGGCTTCGCGGGTTGCGGAATCGAGCGGTCGCGCCAATTCTCTTACTCCACGATGAGCTGCCGGCGGGCGGCGGCGGCTGGCGATACGGACTCGCTCCGCACCTGATCTTGACTCAGCTTCACATCCTCATGCTCATCAAATTCCAGAACCAGGCCCTTTTGCCGGCGCAGCGAGAGAATCTCGTCCAGAATGCGGTCGGCGAGGTTGCGCTTGGACATCTCGGGCAGCTCGATGGACGTGGTGAGGGTGAGGAAAGCAGCCGCGTTGAGGTCGGCATCGATGCCGACACTATCGCTCACATCGTTGACCACGATGGCGTCCACGCCCTTGGCCAGCAGCTTGGCGCGGCCGTTTTCCATGCGGTTCTCCGTCTCCGCGGCAAAGCCGACGATGAGCTGGCCGGGACGGCGGCGGCGCACCACCTCGGCCAGAATGTCTTCCGTTGGCGCGAGTTCCAGCGTCATGGGGCCAGTGCGCTTGAGCTTCTGCTCGGAGACGGTGACGGGGCGGTAGTCGGCCACGGCGGCGGCTTTTATGATGAGCGTGGCCTCGGTCATGCGCTCCAGCGCAGCCTGGCGCATCTGGTCTGCGGTGGTGACCTTGACCAGTTCGCAGTGCGCGGGGGGATGCAAGGCCGACGGCCCGCTGATGAGAATGACTTTGGCTCCGCGGCTCTGCGCGGCCTCGGCCAGGGCGTAGCCCATCTTGCCGCTGGAGCGATTGCCGAGAAAGCGGACGGGGTCCAGCGGCTCGCGCGTGCCGCCAGCGGTGACCAGGACAATTTCTCCGGCCAGGTCGTGGCTGCGGCCCAGAGCGTCGAGGACGGCGCCGGCAATGGCCTCGGGCTCGGCCATGCGGCCCGCGCCCACCATGCCGCAGGCCAGCGCGCCCGTACCCGGTTCGACGACGCGCACGCCGCGCTGGCGCAGGATTTCAAGGTTGGCCTGCGTGGCGGGATGCTCCCACATATTCACGTTCATGGCGGGCGCGACAAGGACCGGCGCGGTGGTGGCCAGGTACATGGTGGTGAGGAAATCGTCGGCGACGCCATGGGCAAATTTGGCCAGGATGTTGGCCGTGGCCGGGGCGACGACCAGCGCATCGGCCCACTGCGCCTCGCCGATGTGCTCGATGCCGTTCTGCTCATTGGAATCGCCGTATGCGGTATCGCCTGTGCCTAAGTCGTCCCACAGGCTGGTGATGACCTTGTGGCCGGTGAGCGCGGCAAAGGTGAGCGGCTGGACGAACTTGGCGGCCGCGGCGGTCATGACCACGTGAACTTCAAGGGCCTGGCGCTGCAGGGCGCGCACCAGTTCCGCCGCTTTGTAGGCGGCAATTCCGCCGGATACGCCTACGGTTACTCTCATAGCTCGATTGTAGCCGGTTTCGATTGTGGAATGCGCGGTGCGGGTTGGGGAGGATGGCGCGAAGGACCATAGCGGTTCCACAAATGCTGTATCCCGAAACCACTGCCCTCCAGTGGCATTTTCCCGACCGGGGTCCCCAGTGACAGGTCTTCATCACTGGGGTGGAAAAACGCCACCTTGCACGATGAAAAAAGGGCGCGTGAATTCCGGAACCGCTCTAGCTCAGCAAAATGGGGATGGCCGGACCTTCGATGGGCGGCTTGACGACCGGCACGTCGGCTTTGACGTAGGCGATCTTGCCGGCCTCAACCTCTTCCTGGGCGATGCGGCAGGCCTTGGTGGACTGGGTGGGGACAAGGGCGTGGGAGCCGCTCTGGATTTGGCGCGCACGGCGGGCGGCGACCAGAACCTTGCGGTAGTTCGAATCGAATTTGTTCTCAATCGTCATCGGAATTCTCCTCATCGCTATCGGAGTCTTCCTCATCGGAGTCCTCCTCAAAGTTCAACTGCTGCTGGCCGGTAGAGCCCATGATTCGAAAGGCCTCCAGCACGGGCTTGAGCCGCTCGGGGGAGTTGCGCTGCAGGCAGGCGGCCGCGACCTCCAACACCCGGCGGGAATTATACGCGATGGCCTCGCCATTGCGGTAGTAGCGCTCGGCCAGCACAATGGCCTCCAACTGCGCTACCGCCCGGTCCAGCATGTCGTTGACAAGAATATAACCGTACTCGCGATAATTCTCAATCTCCTTGGTCGCCTCGCCGAGCCGACGGCGCAGCTCTTCTTTGTCGACCTTGACCCCGGACTGCATGGCGTCGGCGCGCATGCGATTGAAGAGGCGGTGTCGCAGGACCCTGGGGTTGGGCGGCATGACGAAGATGCTGACGGCCTCGGGCATCTTGGCGCGCACCTGCGCGGCACCTTGTACGTCGATGTCCAGCATGAGATCGTGGCCGGCCAGGCGGGCCTCTTCGAGCGACTTGCGGGCAGTGCCGTAGTAGTAACCGAATACCTCGGCGTGTTCGAGGAAGACGCCGGCGGCGATCATGCGCTCAAACTCTTCGCGGGTGGTAAAGTTGTACTCCAGCCCGTTCTGCTCCGAGCCGCGCGGGGGGCGGGTGGTCCACGAGACCGAGAAATCGATCCCGACAACCTGTTTGCGCAGCTCCCTCACCAATGTGCTCTTGCCTGAGCCGGAGGGTGCCGAAATGATGAAGAGAATTCCTGCCACGGTGGTACCGTTCCTTTGATTATCCTCTTGCCCTTTAGCCTTTAGCTTCCAGCTCCTGGCTTTTTCCTTGCCGGAACCAGGATTCTGACTTCGAGCAAAGAAAAGTCAGGAGCTAGCGGCTAGAAGCTAGCAGCTAATTTCATTCCACGTTCTGAATCTGTTCGCGGGCCTTTTCGATCTCTGACTTCATCGCCAGCCCGAGTTCGGTCATGCGGGTTCCCTTGCCGCCCACGCCGCTGGTCTTGGAGAGCAGGGTATTGGCCTCGCGGTTCATTTCCTGGAGCAGAAAATCCAGCTTCTTGCCCACCTCGCCGCCGGCGGCCAATAGCTCGCGGAAGTGGCCGATGTGGGTGGTCATGCGGGCCAGCTCCTCGGCAATGTCGCTGCGCTCGACGAGCACGGCGACTTCCTCGAGCAGCCGCTGGCGGTTAAACTCCGGTCCGGTGGCCGCCTCCAGCCGCTGGGTGAGCCGGTCCTGGTAGCGCTGCTCGATCTCGGGACGCAGCACAGCCACTCCTTCCGTTGCTTCGGCCAGCCGGTCGAGCGTGCCGCGGAGGATGGCCTCCAGCGCCTCGCCCTCGCGCGCACGCATGGTCTTCAACTGATCGAGCAGCGGCACAATCTGCTGCTGTACGCTGGCCGCCAGGGCCGTCAGTTCTTCGTCGCCGTTGCCCCGATTCTCATTCTGCAAAGCGCCGGGCAGGCGCAGAATGGCGTTCAGGTCCGGCTCGCCGCTCAGGCCGAACTCGTCGCGCGCGGCAGTGAAGGCGGCAACGTAGCCGGCCACCAGTTCGCGATTGTAGCCGGCTATCTGCTGGCTGGTGCGATCAATAGAGAGAGTCAGATCGACGTGGCCGCGGACGAGCGAGTCTTTGAGGGCCTTGCGCAGCTCCATCTCCAGCGCGTCCAGGCCCGGCGGAAGGCGCAACTGCACATCGAGAAAGCGGTGATTGACGCTCTTGACGGCGAGCGTGTAACTGAGCTGATCATGATCGCGAATCGGCACCTGAACCTGAACCCGCGCAAACCCGGTCATCGAATAAATCGGCATTTCCTGCTACTCCTGTGGCCCGGTGACGAACGCCAGCGCCAACTGAGGCGGGTCCTTTTCCAACGGGTCCGGTTCCTGCGGCTCGGGCACGTCCATGAACTGCAACTGATAGAGCCGCTGATAGGTGGGCGAGGAAATCAAGAGCTCCTCGTGGGAGCCGATGGCGGTGATGCGGCCGTCTTCGAGCACGGCGATGCGGTTGGCGCGGCGAATGGTACCCAGGCGGTGGGCGATGACCATCACGGTGCGGTTCTGCATGAGGTTGGCCAGCGCGGCCTGGACCAGCGCTTCGCTTTCTGCGTCGAGGGACGAGGTGGCCTCGTCGAGGATGAGGAGCGGCGCGTCCTTGAGAATGGCGCGGGCGATGGCCAGGCGCTGGCGCTCGCCGCCGGAGAGGCGGAAGCCTTTCTCGCCGATGACGGTGTCATAGCCCTGAGGCATGCGCAGGATGAAGTCGTGGGCCAGGGCGTTATGGGCGGCTTGTTCCACAAGTTTCATGTGGACCTCTGGCCGGCCGTAGGCGATGTTGTTGCGCACCGTGTCGTTGAACAGGATGGTCTCCTGGGTGACCTGGGCAACCTGGCGGCGGAGCGAGCCGAGGGTCAGATCGCGGATGTCGTGGCCGTCGATGAGGACGCGGCCCCAAGTGACGTCGAAGAAGCGCGGAATCAGGTTGACCAGGGTCGATTTGCCGGCGCCGCTGGGGCCCACAATAGCCAGCACCTCGCCGGCATTCAGGTCCAGGTCTACGTGATGCAGAATCTGGTGCTCTCCCTCCTCGGTGGAGTAGGAAAAGCCCACGTCCTCAAACCGGACGGACTGGTGAAAGCCTTTCAACGTGGCCGCGTGCGGCCGCTCCTTGACGTCGTCCTCGGCGTCGAAAAAGCCGAAGATCGACATCGAGGCGCCCATGGCCTGCTGGAAGCTGTTGTAGTAGTAAGCGAACTTGCGCACCGGGTCATAGAGCGTAAAAAGCAAAATAATAAATACGCCGAAGTCGCCGATGGTCAAGTGGCCATGCCTGATTTCGTTGCGGCCGACCAGCAGGAGCAGCGCGATGGCCACATAGCCAATGGTGTCCATCAACGGCGAGCTGATGGACTGAATGCGCACGCTGCGCAGGTTGGCGCGAAAGAGGCGCGTGGCGGCTTTCTTGAAGCGCAGAATCTCCCATAGTTCGGTGTTGAAGGCCTTCACGATGCGGCTGCCGGTCACCGTTTCATGCAGGATGTTTTGAATTTCAGCGAGTTTGTCCTGGCCGGTGCGCGTGCGGGTGCGGACTTCACGGCCGATCCTGCGCGCGGATGTGACGACAACCGGGACAAAGATCAAGAGCGCCCAGCTAAGGTGTCCGCCCATGCGAATGATCAGGACCAGGCCGAAGAGAAAGGTGAAGAACTGCTGCAGGAAATCGCCGATGACGGAACTGACCGCAACCTGCACGCGATCCACATCGTTGATGAGCGTGGAAAGGATGGTGCCGGTGGGGTGCTTATGGAAAAAACTGGAGGAGCGGCGCAGGGTAGCTTCGTAGAGGTGATTGCGCAGGTCGGTAATGGTAGCGAAGCCAGCGTAGTTGACCAGGTACGTGCCCGTGTAGTCGCACAAGCCTTTGACCAGCGTGGAGACAACCAGCGCAAAGGCGACCACCATCCAGGCATCCGTCATGAAATGGGGAACGACGAGGCGCAGATCGAAGTGCAAGGGGGAGTTGGGAAAGCCGAGTGTGATGGGGCCTGCGGATACGCCGGGCTTCAGAACATTGTCAAGGATGGGCTTGAAGAGCAGTTTGCGGAAGTTGTCCAGCAGGCCCACCATGGCCAGCAGCATCACTCCCGGTAGCCACTGCGGCAAGTAGGGCAGCCCGTAGCGCAGAAGGCGCAGGTAATTCTTCATGCCGGTTGGCCCGCCTGGCTGGAACGAGACGCCGCAACAAACCGCCGGAGTAGGCGACAAGACTCCATCTCTGTATTGTATCCGGGGCAGGCGCGTTTTCTATTTGCAAAGAGCATACTACGGCTTTTTCTCCGGCACAGTCTGCTTATTCTTGGAATCGACATCCACGATGGCCTGCCGACGTGCCTTCACAACATCCATTATCTGGTCATAGACCAGAGCCTCGAGGTCACGAACCATGTCATTCAGATTTGAAAATATTAGAAGGCCCGGTAACTCAATCTCTCGAATACCAGACCCAATGTCTTTTCCCTCTCCCCATATTGAACATAATTCCTCCAGGTGCACTGCCGCCACATATCCTGTCACTTCCCCGGAGTTGCGCTTCAGCGCCTCAAGATTGATCTGGACCCAGAAATGAACAGGAATCTTGCCACTCGCGTCTCTTGGCAATGCATTGTCAACGATTATGCCAGTGTCCTTAAGACGGGACAAATCCTTCGCTATTACTTTGGCCAACCTGCCGGCCTGGGTCTGAGATAGACCCTCGAATACGGATTCCAGGCCCTCCGATGGCGGAATCCCTAATGGACGGAGGTCCCCAGCGGTGAGCGAGCCGGACCACACTTTGATGCCCATGTTCACGCCGTGTTCGTATAGTTCAGGCTTGAAACAACCGCTGGTTGGCGGCACCTTCTCGCCCAACGTGACGTACTGAGCCTCCGCAGTGTTCGTTCGTGAGGCCAGGCCCATTAGCAAAAATGAGGCGGCGATTATGAACATTGCGGGCCTGGCCCGCTTCAACCTACAGTTCTGCCTTTCGAGCTTCAATAGCCGCTCTTGTATCTGTTCGAGACCCTGGACATCGCCATTCATGGTGCCTCCTCCTGACCTGAGTTTATCGGGTTTTAGCAACATAGCAAGACACCCGCCTGTTGCACCCGCCGCCGGAGTATAATCGGCTTCATGCAAAGCACCTTGGAAAAACTAATCGAAGAAGAACGAGAGCAAATCGTGGTGCTGGATTCAAAATTGGATACCGGGCGCACACCCTACATGAAATGGCAATTGCAGCTGGCTCAGCACTTTTTGGAAGATGCGAAATCCGCCCTGCGAGACGTGAAAAGCGATACCAGCAATCCACACTGGGTGGCATTTGCTACAGACTGCCTCCAACGTGCATCGGAGAAACGCAAGAGTGTGGAAGAGACGGTCAGCAAGTATGGTGGTCCGGCAAATGTCGTGGAAGTTAGCGGATAGAGTTCCGATTCATGGCGGGCGTGTGGCCCTTGTCTCGCTTTAGAGACCTGGGAAAGCAAACTCACACCGCAAATCTTGTACTAATACGCCTTCAACTCCACGATGGCCTCGAGGATGGTCTCGGGCTGGGGCAGGATGGCGTCCTCGAGGACCGGTTGGTAGGCCACGAAGGTGTCCATGGAACCGATGCGGCGCACGGGTGCGTCCAGGGTGTCGAAGAGCTCATCCGCGATGCGCGCCGCGATCTCAGCGCCGTAGCCCCAACTGAGCATGTCCTCGTGAGCCACGATCACCCGGCTGGTCTTTTTGACCGAGGCAGCGATGGCCTCCCAGTCGTAGGGATTGAGGGTGCGCAGGTCGAGGATCTCTACATCGATGTTGTGCTCTCGCTGGGCGCGCTCGGCGGCCTGCAGGGAGCGGGGGACGAGAGCGCCATAGGTGATGAGCGTGATGTGCGCGCCGGGACGGACGATTTTGGCCTTGCCGAAAGGGATGGCGAACTCCGGCCCCGGATAACGCGCGCGGCCATAGGTTTCGCGGTAGAGCCTCTTGTGCTCCAGGAACAGGACCGGATCGTCGCAGCGGATGGCGGTGCGGAGCAGGCCGTTGGCGTCCAGGGCGTTGGAGGGAAAAACGACGCGCAGTCCCGGTATGTGCGTAAAGATGGATTCGCCGGATTGCGAGTGGTAGATGGAGCCGCCGGTCAGGTAGCCGCCGATGGGCACGCGGATCACTGCCGGGCAGGCCCACGCGCCGTTGGAGCGCCAGCGCATCAGCGCCAGCTCATTGTGAATCTGGTGCATGGCCGGCCAGATGTAATCGAAGAACTGTATCTCGACCACCGGCTTCATGCCGCGGAGACCGTACCCGATGGCGCGGCCCACGATATTGGCCTCGGCCAGCGGCGAGTTGAAGACCCGCTCAGATCCAAATTCGGTCTGCAGGCCCGCGGTCAACTTGAAGACGCCGCCTTTGCCCTTGACCTCGGCAAGGGCCTGCTCGCGGCTGGCGTCGGCCACGTCTTCGCCATAGACCACGATGCGGGGATCGCGGCGCATCTCGTCGTGGAGGCAGGCGTTGATCAGGTCGGCCATGGTGCGGGACTTCGCGTCCAGCGAATCTTGTTCTTTCTGCCCGGTGGCAAAGGCCGAACTGGTGGGGTCCAGGTCTTCGGAGTAAACGTGCTTGGTAATGTCCTCGACCCTGGGCAGCGGCGCCTCCAGGGCGCGCTCGGCGGCCTCGGCAACCTCTTGATCCAGTGAGTGCTCCAGCGCGTCGATCTGCCCGGCAGTCAGGATGCCCTCGCGGAGCAGGCGCGCCCTCATTTTGATGAGAGGATCGCGCAGGGCATCGGCCTCGCGCTCGGCCTGAGTGCGATAGAGCCGGTCGTCGTCGGAGAGGGAGTGCGAGTACCCGCGGACGCAGTGGCCGTGGACAAAGGCAGGTCCGAGGCCGGCGCGGCAGTGCGCCACCGCGGCTTGAAAAGCCAGGAAACTGGCCTCCGGGTCGGTGCCGTCCACTTCGACAAAGTAGAAGTTGGGGAAGTTGGCCACCAAGCGGGAGATGTTGCCGCCCGGCGTGTTCACTTCGACCGGAGTGCTGATGGCGTAGCCGTTGTCTTGCACGCAGAAAACCACGGGCAGTTTCCTCGACGAAGCGGTGTTCATCGCCTCCCAGAACTCGCCCTGGGAGGTGGAACCCTCGCCGATCGAAGCATAGACCACCTCATCGCCTTGAAATGTCACGTCACGGAAGGCGCGGTAGTCGCCTTCCCACCCCAGCGACGAAGACCTGTCGCCGGGGACCCCGGCCTTCTCCGCAGCCTCGGGATGGAGGCTGAAATAGCGGCCAGCCTCGGCGCAGCCGACGGCGTGCAGCAGTTGGGTGCCGGTGGCCGAGGAGAGGCTGACGATGTTGAGCGAACGGCTGCTCCAGTGGGTGGGCATCTGGCGGCCGCCGCTGGCCGGATCGGTGGCCGCGCCCACGGCCTGCAGCATCATCTCATCGGGCGTCACGCCCAGCGCCAGGCACAGTGCGCGATCGCGATAGTAGGGGAAGAACCAGTCGTAACCGGGGCGCATGGCCAGGGCCGCGCCCACCCCCAGCGCCTCATGGCCGGCGCCCGATAATTGGAAGAAGATTTTCTGCTGGCGCTTGAGCAGTATCTCGCGGTCGTCCACGCAGCGGGAGAGAAACATCAGCCGGTAGATTTCGACCAGTTGCCGGGGGCTCAGGCTGCCGGAGCCCGCCGACACGGACTCACAAGCGCTGGAAACTGCCAGTTCCATTTCCTTCACTCCTCAAAAAACGCGGCTTTCTCAATTGCGGGGATGTTGAAATTCCAACCCTGATTGTAGCAACCCTAACCCTGCCAACAGATTAGATTAGAGAGAGGAGTTTGGGATGCACTCATTTGTTTTGTCATTGGCGGCCAGAACGGGCTGGTTTGCGGAAGGCCGGTTTCTGGGTCGTGTGCTGGACGAGTGGGCGGTCGATGCCCAGGAGTTTATCCGCCTCAAGCTGCCGCACCTGCTGGTGATTGCGGCAATCGCTTTTGTGCTCAGCCGGTTACTGCGGCTCATCACCTTTCACATGACGCGCGTGGCCGAGCGGCACGCGGCCAGTCCCGGACACATCTCACAGGTGAAAACGCTGGCCGGTGTCATCCACACCACGGGGCTGGCCATCATCTGGCTGATCACCGGATTGCAGATTCTGGCCGCCCTGGGGGTGAACCTGGCGCCCCTGCTGGCCTCCGCCGGGGTAGCCGGAATCGCCATCGGCCTGGCCGCACAGAACATCGTGAAAGACGTGCTGAACGGCATTCTCATCCTGATCGAGAATCAGTTCGATGTGGGAGATACGGTGCGCCTGGCCGGACTGACCGGCACCGTGGAGGCGATGACTCTGCGCAAGACCACCGTCCGCGACGCCGATGGGACGCTTTACATCGTTCCCAACTCGCAGATCACCACCGTGGCCAACCTGAGCGCCGATTACTCCGTGGCCACGGTCAACGTGAGCGTGGACTTCTCCGCGAATCCCGACGTGGTGCTGGAACTGCTGAAGAGCATTGCCCTGGAGGTTCGCAACAGCGAGGAGTTCCGGGATGTTTTTGTGGCCGAACCGCAGGTTTTGGGCGTGGATGCAGTCAAGGGCTCGGAGATCATCTTTCCGGTGGTTTTCAAAACGAAGGCAACCAGGCAGTACGCGCCGGTGCGGGAGTTCCGGCGGCGGGTGCGGCTGGCGCTGGAAGAGCACCACCTGATGCCCGGCGATCCCAACCGGGTTTTTACCTTCAGTGGGGGCAGCCACAGCCAGACCGCCCCGGAGGGCGCGCCGGAACACGACCCAACCACGCTCAAGCCGCAGGACGGGAACCCGTTCACCAGCGAATAAGGCATGCTGCCTGAATTTGTTGCCGGGAGATCCCGACAGAAGAAGCTTTAAGCTGCCGACTCCAGGGCCTTCAACATAGCCTCGGCATCGGTAATGGGCGGCAGGCAGGTGCGCCCGAGGCAAACCAGCGCCCATGCCTCGGCTCCATCCGGCGCAGGAACACGAAGCAGGGTTTCTGCCAGCGCCTCGGGAATTCCGCCGGGAACCAGCCGCGCGGGAGCGATGCGCATGACCGTCTTGTTGACGGCGAAGCGCGCCACGGCCGTTGCCTCCAGGCGATCTGCCTCTGGACCTGAACCAACGATGACGACCTGCACCGGATCCAGCAACAGCCGCTCCAACGCCAGCCCGTAGCTGCCGGCGTAAAGGCCGAAATGTTCCACGATGCCGGCAAAGGAGCCGAGCGTGTCTTCGGCGATCTCGCGGTACTCCGCGCACCCGCTCAGGGTTTCAAGGCGCAGCAGGGCGGAGGCTGCGGTAGGGTTGCCTGCCGGGGTGGGCGAGTCCTGGAGCGGCTTGCGCCTTGCGGCCAGAGCGCCCAACAGCGCTGCCCCATCCTCGGGCGCGGCGGCATCGTAAAACGCTCCCGCGGTGCGGTCGTAAAAGCGGGCGATTAGGCCATCGGCCAGCTTGACGGCCGCGTGGTAGAACTTCATCTCTCCGTTTGCCAGCCAGCCGTCGACGCAGGCGTGAATCGTAAAGGCGTAGTCGTCGAGCGTGCCGGGCACTTTATCGACTGGCGTCACGCTTCCCTGCGACTGAACGTCTCCATAGGCGATCACGTGGCTGAGCGTTTGATCTCCGTTCCATGCTTCGGCCAGCAGCCGGTCAAGCGTGCGCAGGACAAAGTCGCGCGCCGCATCCATGCGCAGCACCCGCGCCGTCTCCAGGTAAGCCGTCACGGCCATCGCGTTCCAGCCGGTATAGAGCGTGCGGTCGATAAACGGCGTGGGCCTTGCGGCGCGGGCCGCAAGCAGCTTGCGCCGGGCTGATTCCCGCAAGGCGCGCAGGGCCTCCAATTCCCTTCCCTGGGCGGGATCATTTCCTTGTACCGCTTCTTCTTCCAGCGTTCGCTCGACATGTAAAACGTTCTTGGCCGGGTTGTGGTGCATGTCGCCCAGCTCGCCGATCTCCCAGTAGCTCGATGCGAATTCCAGTTCGGCGGGATCGAGCGCGGAGCGCGCCTCGGCAAGGGTCCAGGTAAAGTAGTCGCCATCGTCGTCGAGGCTGATGTCGGCGTCCTGCGAGGCATAAAACCCGCCGCGATCGCGGTCGGTCATGGTCGAGTCAAGCCAGGCGACGATCTCCCGCGCAGTCTGGAGGAAATCCGGGCGGCCAAAGCTCTGGAAGCCGTGCACGTAGTTGCGCAGCAGCTCGGTGTTGTCGTAGAGCATCTTCTCGAAGTGCGGAACGATCCATCGCTCGTCCACGCTATAGCGGTGAAATCCGCCGGCCAACTGGTCGTAGACGCCGCCACGGGCCATCTTTTCAAGCGTGGTTGTGAAGGCATCGCGGGCAGGGTCGTTGCCACGATTCATGGCCACTTCCAGCAGCAAGTCCAGCGCCGAGGGGTGGGGAAACTTGGGCTGCGAGCCGAAGCCGCCGTTGCGGGGATCGAACTGCTTGAGAGCCGAGCCGGCGATCTTGTCCACCAGGGCCAGCGTCAGGGCCTGCTCATGGTTTGGGCCCCGGCCGGAGAAGCTCTCGTTGTGCTCGATGGCGGCCATCACGCTCGATGCCGTTTCGAGAGCCTCCTCGCGGCGCTCCCGCCACACCTGAGACAGGGCCAGCAGCACCCGCCCGAAGCCCGGCCGCCCATAGCGGTCGTCGGGCGGAATATACGTGCCGCCGAAGTAGGGCCGTCCATCGGGCGTGAGAAACGCCGTCAGCGGCCAGCCGCCCTGCCCGGCGATGGCTGAAACCGCCGCCTGGTAGCGCGCGTCCACGTCGGGCCGCTCGTCGCGATCCACCTTCACGGCCACAAAATGCTCGTTGATCAGCGCGGCGATTTCCGGGTTCTCGTAGGATTCCCGGTCCATGACGTGGCACCAGTGGCACCACACCGCGCCGATGTCCAGCAGGATGGGCTTGTCCTCTGCCTGTGCGCGAGCAAAGGCCGCCTCGCCCCACGGGTTCCAGTGAACCGGCTGATGCCGCGCCGAGCGCAGGTAGGAGGAAGCTGCATTCTCCAGCAGATTTGTGTGACCGGGTTCGGCGTCAGCGGGCGTTGGGGAAGCGTCCTTGCGCATGGGCTGAGGATACATGGGTTGTACCCAGAGCTGCCAGCGCGCCCTGGGCGCCATGCGAGATAGTTTGGCTCGCGATCGACAAGGCGCAGCTAACTCTTGGCCAGTTCCGCCTCGATGGCCGCGACCAATTCAGGCGCATCCGGCTGGGTATCGGGCGCGAATCGCCGGACCACTGCGCCGGAGCGGCAGACGAGGAATTTTTCAAAATTCCACAGCACTTCGGGCTCGGGGTTGGCATCGATTCCGTAGCCCTTGAGCTTTTCGCGGAACGGAACCGCGCCCAGGCTGACCGCTTTGGGCTGGGCTGCGATCAGAGCCGCATAGAGGGGATGCTTCTGAGCGCCGACGACCGTGATCTTGTCGAAGAGCGGGAACTTGACGCCAAAGTTGGTGGTGCAGAAGGCGAGAATCTCCTCGTTGCTGCCCGGCTCCTGGGCCTTGAAGTCGTTGGCCGGGAAGCCGGCAACCACCAGGCCCTGGCCCTTGTATTGTTCGTAGAGCTTCTCCAGGCCCTCATACTGCGGCGTCAGCCCGCACTTCGAGGCCACGTTGACGACCAGCAGAACCTTGCCCTTGAACTCAGCCAGCGATGCGTCCGCGCCGGTGATTTTCTTGACCGGAATGTCATAGATCGATGCGCTCATGTGATGTCTCCTTCGCGATGATAAAGGCTGCTTGTTACAACGAACAATCCACCCGATCTCTCACCCCAATAACTGTTTCGCCACCTGAATATACAGATCCACCGCTTCGAGCAGCTCCTTCTTGGCCAGCTTTTCAAACGGCGTGTGGGCTACCTGGATGGAGCCTGGGCCGAGCAGCAGCGGCTCGCCCCAGTTCGACAACTGCGGAATGTCGGTGGAGAACTTGGCGATCATGGTGGGCAGGCCCTCGACGGCGCGGAAACGGACGAAGGGAGTGTCGAGGGTGAACTCCACCTCGGCCAGATCGCCCGCGGCTTCGACCAGCGCGGCGCGCACCGGCGCCGAGTCGCTCACCGTGCGCACCAGCACCTGTGCTTCGGCCTTGTCGGCGATGACGTTGGGCGCGTGGCCGCCGTGAATCTGGCCGATGTTGAGCGTGCTGGGACCTACATCTTCCAGCGACGGCAGCGGGAGCTCGAGCAGCCTGGCCAGCACTTCGACCAGCTTGTGGATGGCGCTCTCGCCCAGTTCGGGATAGGCCGAGTGGGCCATCTTGCCGGTGGACCTAAACGCCGCGCGCAGGGCGCCCTTGGAGGCCAGGGCCAGGCGATTGCCGGTGGGCTCGCCGTTGATGAGGAAGCGGCTGGCTTTGGGCGCCAGATTGGCCGCTATGGCGCCGGCGGAGTCGCGCTCCTCGCCGCTGACAAACAACAACCCAATCCGGAATCCCACGGCACGAAGGGCTTCGGCGGCGGCCACCTGGGCGGCGATGATGCCCTTGGCGTCGCAGACGCCGCGGCCGTACATAAACTCCGCATCCTCGCTGAAAGGAATGTAGGGAGGAACGGTATCCATGTGCGTGGAAAAGACCAGGTCGGGGGTCTGGCCGGCCGTGCCGGCATAGACGTTCCAGCGCGCGTCGCCGCCGGCGCTCTCGGACGGCTGCTCTACGGGAGTCTTCTCGACGGCCCAGCCGCCGCGGGCGAGGAAATCCGCCAGAAAATCGCCCACCGCGCCCTCGTGGTAGGTGGTGGACTCGATTTCGCACAACTCGCGGGTAAGACGGACGGGGTCGATCGGATTGGCGGACAGACGATCGTTCATGATGCTGCCAGAATACCTTAGCGGGTGGTTCCCGCCTCGCGAAGTGATTGCAGCCCCAGCAGGCAATCGATTTGCCTCTTTGCAGCCCGCAGCCGCGCCGGATGGCGGGATACCACGGCGATGACCGTGCCGGGGATGAAAAAACGCTTTACTAGCGCGTAGAATGGTGAGTGGAATGACCGCCACAATTGCTTCCGCCCGTACAAGCACGATTCCAGCGACAGCCATGTTGCGCAGCACGGACCTGACCGGCCCCGCCGCCGAACCCAAACGACTGCTCCTCATCCCCGACGCCGATCACTTTTTCACTGGTCATCTGGAGCCGATGCGGCAAGCGCTCGCCGGTTGGCTGAAGGAGCAACTGCCATGACGCCGGTCAGCGACATCGCTCTCGAAACTCTGCACGCCACGGCCACTGAGATCTTTACCGGCGCTGTGGAAGCCTGCAACATCGCATCGGCCTTCGACCGGCGCATTCGCTTTGAGGGCGACACACTGCATCGCCTGATTCCCGACGGCAGCGGTCCAGCCGACATCAAACTCTCCTGTTACAAGCGCATCTTCGTCATTGCGCTGGGCAAAGCCGCCGGCTCCATGCTGGATACCCTGCTGGAGCGCATGAGCCGCCGCAAGGGCCTGCGCGGTATCTGCTGCTCCAACCAGTTGCCCAAGGCCCGCAACTGGCGCTTTCGTTACTTCGAGGGCGGCCACCCGCTGCCCAACGAGGACTCGTTCGCCGCGGCCCGCGCCGCGCTGGCCATGGTCAAGAAGGCCAGGAAAGATACGCTGATCTTCTTTCTCATCTCCGGCGGGGGCTCGGCCATGTTCGACCTGCCCCTGGACCCGCAGATCACGCTCGACGAGACCATCGCCTTCCATCAGTTGCTGCTGGCTTCGGGCGCGCCGATCGGCGAGATCAATACCCTGCGCAAACATTTTTCCGCGGTGAAAGGCGGGCGGTTGGCCATGGCTGCGCCGGAAGCCGCCAAGGTGAGCCTGCTGCTGCCGGACGTGCCGCTGCGCTCGCTGGACGCGCTGTCTTCCGGCCCCACTTCGCCCGATCACTCGACTGTGGCCGACGTGCGCGAGCTGCTGGCCAGGTACAACCTGGCTCCCAAACTGCCGCCCTCCATCCGCGCCTTCTTTGAGCGCGAAGACCTGCCTGAGTCGCCTGGCAACAAGGGCTGGCATCCGCCTTTCTTTCCCAGGCTGCCCTGGACCGAGGCGGTTCCCTTGCGCCGCGTTACCGCGGCAGCCACCATGAGCGGCGAGGACGAGGCCTTTCGCGATTCGGTCTTTGAGATTCTGCTCTCCAGCCATGATCTGGTGGAAAACGCGCGCGCCCTGGCCGAGAAGGCCGGCTTCCATGTGGTGGTGGATAACAGTTGCGACGACTGGGACTATGCCGACGCCGCGCACTACCTGCTGGAGCGCTTTCATGCCCTGCGCGCAATCCATCCGCGCCTGTGCCTGATCTCCGTCGGCGAGGTGACGGTTAAGCTCGACTGCACCCCCGGCGCAGGCGGCCGCAATCAGCAGTTTGTGATGGAATGCGCGCTGGAACTGGAGAAGTACGCGGGCCAACGGCTGACCGTGCTGAGCGCCGGCTCCGACGGCATCGACGGCAACACCCAGGCGGCCGGGGCCATCGCCGACCCCACCACTGTGACTCGCGCCCATGCCTTCGGATTCCACCTGAAGGCGTCACTGGCCGCTTTCAACGCCTGTCCCATGTTTACCGCGCTGGGCGACGCGGTTGTAACCGGCCCCACCGGCCACAACCTGCGCGACCTGCGGTTACTGATTGCCGAAAAGGCATAGGCCGGCCATCTGCGTTGGGAAAAACGCAGTAGCCGGACACTTGCGACATTGCATGCTTACTTAGGATGCGCTGTTTCGGTTTGAGGTGGAGGCGGAGCTGAAAGCTCGAGAGGGAGCACATCCACGCCCTGATCCTTCCGTGCGCGAAGAGCGAGATAATCGCCCAACACATTGCCCAGGAAGTTAGGAAGTTTCACGTCGTTGAACGTAAACGTGGCAGCCCAAGCGCTATTCTCGGTGGTCACGTCCCGCTGGAACAGCAGCACGCCGTTCTTGCCGTCGTAGACTTGCGCCCGGAAGGTAATGTAGGACGATCCTGCTATCACCCCACCCCAAATACGGGCTGCGGTGGATACGATCCGGTAATTCACGAGCGCACATTTGACAACCAGGTATGGTTGATCCGGCGATTGGCCCTGTTTTGTTGCAACGGTGGTGAAAGCGCTGGTGCTGAGCAGGCGGCTAATGGCCCGAGTCTCAATGTTGGTCACCAGCGGTCTGGCATCTTTCTCCCATTGAGCGGGGATGGTGAAGTCCTCGAAGAGGATGACCCGATAGGCCAGATCTTCGGCTTTGACAGCCGGGGCCGTTTCAGATTCGGCTGTGACATAAGGATCCCGTGGATTAGATGGTGCAGCCTTCGATCTTGCGTACGCCAGCGGCGCACAGACCAGGCTGAGTGCCAGGAGCAGAAAAATCAGATGTTGCGCGGACCTATCATTGCGTTTCACTGTGCATATCCTCCGATGTCAAAATCGGCTTTCATTATACTTGCTAAATTGTAAACATGGTTATTTTTGTAAACATGGTCATTGTCTCCGCCGTCCGGCAAAATATTTTCTGATTCGATCAACTCGTTTTATATCAATTGGATAACTTGCACCGGGCGGAAAAACGACAAGGGCTAAAGCTCAAGATTTTCAGCCGCCTGTTGAGCCCGTCCGCTGCAACGCTCACAGTATTTTTGACCGATTCCAAGAAAAGAACCGGGCCAGGCCCCGCGTCCGGCTGAAGCAGCCTCGTCCCTGGCGCAGGACACCCGTCCGATGCGGTACCATTGCTTTCACACTCGCTTCCCCTGGATGAGGATCGGTTCGTGGTTCGAAAAGGCAAACGCAAGGCTGCCGGCAAGACGCCCGATATTCGCACCGTTGCCGCGCTGGCAAAGGTTTCCATCGCCACGGTCTCCCGAACCGTCAACGGCTCTCCGGCGGTCAGCGACCGCCTGTCCAAGCGCGTCTGGCATGCGATCGGCCAGTTGAACTACTTTCCCAATACCCATGCGCGCACCCTGGTCTCCGGCCGCAGCCGCATTCTGGGCATCATTGTGGAAAACATTATCAACCCCTTTTTCCCGGAGCTGATTCAGAGCTTTGAAGAGATCGCCGTAACGCACGGGTACGAGATCCTGGTGAGCTCCTCGAACGGCGATGCGGCCGTCCTGACCACCTGTGTGCGCCGCATGCTGGAGCGCAAGGTGGAGGGCGTGGCCGTACTCACCTTCGGCGGGGAGGAGCCGGTGCTGGACCAGTTGATGCAACACAACATCCCCATGGTGCTGGCCGAGTTCAAGCTCGATGACCCCAAGGCCAGCACCATCCTGCTCGACTACGCTACCGGGATTCAAGCGGCCGTAGACCACCTGGCGGAACTGGGCCATCGCAAAATCGCTTTTCTGGCCGGGCCGCACAAACTGCACTCGGCCATCACCCGCGAAAACGACTACCGCGCGGCGATGGAAGCCGCCGGGCTGGCTATCCAGAAGAAGTGGATCGTCGAATGCGACCACATGCTCAAGGGCGGCGTGGCCGGCTTCAGGCAGTTGCAGGAGTTCTCGACGCGTCCCACCGCCATTATGTGCTCCAACGACATGACCGCCATTGGCGTGCTGCGCGCGGCTTACATGGAAGGACTGCGGGTGCCTCAGGATTTGTCGGTCATCGGCCTGGACGACATCGCCTTCGCCGAATACACGCTGCCCCCGCTGACCACCATCCGCCTGTCCCGCGCCGAACTGGCGCGCGCCGCCTTCGAGGCCCTTCGCCAGCAGGCCGAAGGCCCCAAGAATCCTAGGATGCAGCGCGAGTTTCTGGTCTCCACCAGTCTGGTAGTGCGAGGATCGACGGCTGCGCCGGCGGCGGGCGGGCGGTAGCGAGCCCCTACCCGTTATAAGCCGGCGTACAATTCCGCTTTGGCATTTGGAATCGCGGGGTAAGAACTTGGCCGTGAAAGTCAGGCCCCTCCTCACCTACTTTGCCTTGGTGTTCACTATCACCTGGGGCATCGGCGTCGTGTGCCTGTTTGCGCCTGGCGTGCTGCCCAAAACCCTCTTGCATGGACCCGCAACGGCGAATCCGTTGTTCTACATCGCCGTCTATGTACCCACCGCCACATCGCTCGCGTTGACTGCCATCTTCGACGGCGCAGCGGGGTTGCGGAAGTTACTGGCGCGTTTGATTCCGTGGCGCGCAGGCGTGCATTGGTATCTGATCGTTTTGGTTGGCTACCCCGTGTTCGAGCTGATTGCGGGTCAGGTTGCCGGCTTGTTTGGAGCTGCTCAGGGCCACATTCCGAACTGGGGGCACTTTTACTATGCTTTGATCCCGGCGCTGGCAACAGATCCGGGTCCTCTTGGAGAAGAACTCGGATGGCGGGGCTTCGCGCTGCCCCGCATGCTTGAGCGCTGGAAGCCGCTCCCGGCTACTCTGATCCTGGGCCTGATCTGGGGCGCATGGCACTTGCCTGCATTCTTCATTGCCGGGCTGCCTCAGAATCGTATGGCAATTCTGGCGCTGGTTGCGGGTACGGTGTTGGTTTCGGTCATCGACACCTGGATATTCCTGCGAACCAAGGGCAATATGCTGTTGATGATCCTGGTCCACCTGGTAATGAACCATTGCGGCAAGATGCTGGGCATATCGTTTGTCACCACGGGGGCCGCTGGAGCCGTTCTCGCGCTCGCAATCGTGCTGGCGGGCGGGATGCGTGTCCCTGCAAGGGCGCTGGAGAAGCCTGTCACAACCTGAACGAGCGCTCGATGAGAGTCAGCTGCCTGCCTCCGCTAGCTCTCGTGGAGTTCCCGCAGATTCTCCGCTGCGCATGGCGGTAATCTCCGCGTGCGTCTCGTCGGCGGCGGTGCGGCTTGCCGTGGCGCTTCGTGGCTACGGATTCTTGCGTTGCGTCCAGTAAACCTTCAACTCCCTCTCGGATACGATTCGCCAATTGCCATCTATCTTTTGAAAGATCATTTGCTCGCTTTCCGCGCCAGCGTAGTTCTTTGTACCCCGAAGATCCCATTCGCGCTCAAGAGTCGCCGTGGCCTGATTTCCGCTCACATCGTGAAAAGCGATCCGAGAAAATGCAAACAGCTTGATCTCTGTGTATTCGGCAAATGCGCGCTGAAACTCAAGCAGCACAACAATTCGTGGAACATTGTGAAGGCGGTAGAACGTCTCGACCTCCGGCGCATAGCAATCCGCAAGAAGCTGCGGGTCTCGAGAGCGCTCAGCATTCTGATAGCTTTCAAGCAGCGTTCGAACTCCTTGTTCGCTTGCGATCTTCTGTTGGGAAACATGGTTCTGGTAGCCTACGATTGCGGAAAGCAAAACGATCGCTCCCACACCGATTCCGACTAGCCGCTGGTCCCGCCAGAGAGACCCTCGGAGCGAGGATGGGGGTTCGGCAGGCATTGCGGCCATAACCTCTGAGACGACCGTTACATTTCCCAAATCATTCGGAGCGATCGGACTTGCTTGCGCCGTTTCAGTTTGGGAAGCAGTCCGAGCGGATTGACGGGTTTCTGGAGTTTCGGTAGGGTGGGGCTGACCTGATAGTGCGGACTCGTCAGTGACGGTTTGGATTGGCCCTCGAAGAAGCTCCGGCAGGTTCATTAACCGGCTTCCATCGACGAGATGTACGCCCGTTCGATTCGCGAGATCGATCGCGTCTTTTGAGAAAGTTGCGGTAGTGACCACCCAAGCCTCATTGGCATCGTAGAAATGCATTGCCGTGAACGCTTCCTGCACGGACTTGTTGCCAAGCGTGTCCTGGTACTGCTTTGCCTGCACAACGATCTTGCGGTTTCCGATGGTGATCACTATATCCGCGCCCTGGTCCCGGCTGTCCTGAGTCTTGCAGACGCCTGGCACTCCCGCGTCTCGCAAGAGCCGGATCAGCCACTCCTCAAAGGCAATTCCGTCCAAGGATTTAGCGTAATCCAATGTCAACTGGAACCCTGGCTTTGGCGCCGACCGCCGCTCGTAGAACCTGCGCTTCAATTCCGTCGTTAAGAAATTCCGGCTGTACGAATGGGGAAACTTGTCACAGCAGCGGGCGATGAATCCAAGGGACTTCGGCACGGAATGGCGTCCATGCAGCATGCCGTCTAAGAGAGAGCCGACCTCTTTGGCCAATGCCTCTCCCAGTTTCCACGAATATTCTCCCTCAAACTTAGCCAGTCTAATAGGGACCGTATACAAGAACTTTTCCAAATCATCTTGGAACAGTGCTAGCAGTTGCTCGTGCCTTCTGAGTACAGCTCTTAGATCCCCTGTAAACCGCGCTTCGTCGTCGAATGGTACCTGCGGGTTTGAAGTGGAATCGTAGTACCATGATACGCGCAATGCTCTGAATTCCCTTTCAGCTCGTTCACGTCGAACTCCGGCAGCGAGGGCGCGGTTGGACAGAATGCGATCCAGCAGGTTGCTTCCCGGCAATAGCGGAGCGAGCGGAACACCATCATCGAGGCCCGCTTGGCAAAACGGACATTTCTCCTGGCCGCTAAACTCGAAGGATCGCCCACAGGCAGTATGGGGACAGACGATGGACTTAAATGCCTCCCATCGATTCGAGCAATGAACCCACACAAGCACCCCGGCTGTTGTCTGGAACTGGACCCGCTCAAGGCATTCCGGACAGAACGAAAGGGCACATCTGCTCCAGGGAGCGGTTGGCGTTGCGTCTCTTAAATCGGCTGTTTTCTGCGTTGATGGGATCATCCGTTTTCACCCAGTTGGTGGATCCTCCCACATCGCCTCGTTCACTCCGAAGCTCGTATGGGTGAAGACCACCATGAGAATCATAAGCTTGGCTGCCAAGATTCTAGTCGGAAATGTGTGATAAGTGGTGGGCGGCGGTGGCTTCTGCACCCAAATGGCGCGTCAATCGCCGATCACGAGTGGATTACGGGCAACTCGGAAACCAACCTATTGCCGACACAGGCGAACCTATTGAGGAATGAGCACCCTGCCGCTGCGCATGGCGGTAACCTCCGCGTGCGTCTCGTCGGCGGCAGTGCGGCGGTTGGAGTAGATGCGCGGCTCGCCGAAGGTTACTTCGGCGGAGAAGCCGGCAACGCCCAGCACCTTCAAGAGATGCGCCGCAAACGACTCATCGCCATACCAGCACAGTTCCCGCTCCGGGGTGCCGTCCTCGAGCACATAGCGAATGGCGGCGGTGGTGATCGGCGCGCCGGCGGAGGTGGCGGGATCGATGAGGCGGGAGTGGAAGCGCAGCACCTGGCTGCCGTCGGTGCTGGTGCCCTCGGGAAAGAGCAGCACCGGAACCGGAAGTTTAAGACGTTCGGATATCTGATCGGCAACGGACATGGCGCTGGCCAGGCTTGACCGGTCGAGGAAGATGGTTCCTCCGGTGCGCGCCGCATTGCCGAAGTAGGGCCAGCCGCTGATCTCGATTTTGGCCACAAAGAAGCAGCGCATAGCCGACGATAGGATGAGGATGTCAAGGTAGCTGAGGTGGTTGGAGACGACCAGCCCATGGGTGGGCGGCCGGCCTTCAACCCGGTAATGGATTCCCAGGCCGGCCAGGATCAGGCGGGCTGCTTGTTGGAGCCAGACGGCGCGGCGCTCCAGCGTATAGGGGCCGCGCAGGCGCCCAAGCCAGAAACGGAGAACACAGAGGGCCAGTGCCAATCCCAGCGCCACAGCGCGCCGGATCGCACGAAAGCTCACGTTGTAAGCGGAGCCAGGAAGCGGTTGCGCGCCGAGGCCGAAAGCAATTTGAGATCGAGCAGCGTAAGGAAATCGATGGTGCCAAATTCCCGGTCCCAGGCCGGCGGGGCGCCGATGCGCGCGCCGATGGCCAGGTAGGTCTTCAGAAGCCTGGGAACCTTGACCTGAGTTGTGCCCGGAGTTGGCACCGGGTCCGGCATCCATCGATCGGTCTGGCAGGGCGACGGCTGTGCCTGTCGGCCCTCTTGCTCGATGGGACAGGCGTAAGCGGCGGTTGGCACGGTCTCGAACTCCGCTGAAACCCGGTAGTGCTCAAGCTGGCGATACATCTGCCAGCCCTCCGCCGGGTCCTTGGAAGTCAAAGAAGAGCAACCGACCAGGTAACGCAGCCCCATGTCGGTAGCATACTGCGCGATACCCCTCCATAACAACGTCAGCACCTCCGGAGTGCGGTGTTCGCGGTCGATGGAGGCGCGGCCCAGTTCCAGAATGCCGGCCCGGAGCGGCTCATAGGGGGCAAAGCTGAACTCCTGCTCGGAGTAGTAGCCCAGGTTGCGTTCGGCGGTAGTTCCGGATTGCATCCGGTAGGTCCCCACAATGCGCCTGTCGACTTTATCCTCCACCAGCAGGTGCTCGCAGAAGAGGTCGAACTGATCGGTGTCCAGGCCGGTCTGGTAGGAGCTTTGCAGCCCCTCGCCCAACTCGATATTGAAGACCTTGAAGCGCAGTCGGCAGGCGGCATCGCGATCATCCGCGGTCTGTGCCAGCCGCAGCCGGTAACGGCCCACCTCCGCGTGGATGCGCGGCTGCGGAGATATCAAGGATAGGGATGGGGCAATTGTGGGAAGCGAGATCTCCACCAGAGCGGTGGAACCAAGGGCGAGTTTCTGCGGAACTCTCTGCCGAACGTCCGAAATCACACGAGTAGTATCCGCCCGCCATTGTAAGAGGACTGTGAACCTGATGCAAATACGATGCAAATACTTTCTTCAGTCTGTAACTCTGTGGTAACACCAGGGGCTCTCCCGGCCGGGAGAACCCCTAGTGACCACAGTAACTCGGATAACCAGAAACTAGGCGCAGCCTCCGGCGAGGGACGGAATCACCAACACCTCGCCGCCCTCCTGAAAGCTGTACTCCTCATTGCTCAGTTAGCGGATATCTTCCGCTTCAGTTGGTGTACACCCGCACGTAGTCCACCAGCATCTGCGAGGGAAACGGAGTGCTGGCGTTGGGCGAGCCGGGCCAATCGCCGCCGACGGCCAGGTTGAGGAGGATGAAGTTGCTTTGGCCCGCGTCGAAGGGCCAGACCGCGCCCGCAAGACCGGTGAGGCTCGAGGTCGTATAGGTGACGTAGGGCTGGGCGGGGTTGTCCACGTAATAGGAGACGCTGCCGGGGCTCCAGATCATGCCGTAGGCGTGCCATCCGGCTGCCGTTTGCCCGCTGGGAAAATTGAAGACGGCGCCCAGGCCCGTGCCGCCCGTGAAGCCGGTTCCATGAATCGAGCCTTCGTTCCAGTCCGGCGTGGTGGCCGCGTTGACCCGCTCCAGCACATCCATCTCGCCGCAAGCCGGCCAATCGACGGTAGCGATGTTGTTGCCCATCAGCCAAGCCGCCGGCCAGAAGCCCTGCGCCTCCGGCACCTGGGCGCGCACCTCGAACCGGCCGTATTGAAAACTGAACAGGCCCTGGGTCTTCAATCGCGCCGACGTGTAGACGCCGGCCGAAGGCTGCTGCGCAACGATGTGCAGGTAGCCGTCGGTTCCCACATACGCATTAGGATTGGCGGTGTTGCATGGAGACGCGTTCGAGCCCCAGGCGCAGTAGTCCTCAAGCTCGTTGTTGCCGAAGTCGCTGTTGCCGGTGTCGTAGGTCCACACCAGTGGATTGGGCTGGGCGTTGGCGTTGGTGGAGTTGGTGAACTCGTCGGACCAGACCAGCGTTCCTGAGGGAATGTTGGGCGTGAAGCTCTGGCTGGCGACGCTGCTGGCCGCGTGGCCCGAGGCTGTGGCGATGGCCTTGACCGTCAGGTTCGAGGCCACCAGAAACGGCGCCTGGTATTGCTGCGACGAGGTGCTGGGCGTGCTGCCGTCCACGGTGTAGCAGATGGTGGCTCCCGAGGTCGCGGAGGCCAGGCTCACCACCACGGCGCCGTTCTGCGCGGCGGTGGTGGTGATGGTGGGCGTGGCTGCCTGGGTTTGATTTGAGGTCGTACTTCCACCGCTTCCGCCGCCGCATCCGCACAACAAAACACCCGACAAAAGAACCGCTGCCAGCATCGCCGCACCTGTCCGCATTCCGAAGTCTCCGCACTTGCGGGGGACAAGCGCGAGGCCGATCCCGCCGCACCCATCAGACCACCTCTGGAATCGCTGCGTCAAACGGGCGCGGAGGGCGAGGCAACAACCGCCCTGAACTTCGGAACAGTTGCGTGCCGCTGACACGGTCTATGCATTTGGTGTGCGTGGTGCTTCCTGTTTTCTTTGCGATCTGGGAAACGTGTTGATAAAAAACGAACGGCCGGGAGCGCCGCTGCTTGATGCAGTTGCACCCCGGCCGTTCGAGGAGGCCACATGTTCTCAAATTGCCGTAGTTCCAATGTTCCACAAACGGCGATAATTCTACGCAAAGCCGCCCACGATTACGCCACAAAATACTTGGCCTGGGGGTGATGCACCACGATTGCATTCGTGCTCTGCTCAGGCTCCAGGTGGAATCCTTCCGTGAGCCGCACGCCGATGTTTTCCTCGGGCTTGAGCAGGCGGAAAATCATGGCCTGGTCTTCGAGATTCGGGCAGGCCGGATAGCCGAAGGAATAACGGGAACCGCGATATTTCTGATGAAAAAGATCGGAGATCAGCAGCGAGTCTTCTTGGGCGATGCCGAGAAACTCGCGCGCCTGCTTGTGCGCCAGTTCGGCCAGCGCCTCGGCGGTTTCAACCGAGAGACCGTGCAGGTAGAGGTACTTGGTGAAGTCGCCGGCCTCGAAGAGCTTTGCCGTTTGACGGCTGGCCTCGCTGCCGATGGTCACGATGGAAAAGCCGACTACATCCCGTTGGCCTGGGTCGCGCCGGGCCGAATTCAGCGGCTCAAAGAAGTCGGCAATCGAAAGCCTACGGCCCTGCGCCTGGCGCGGGAAGGTAATGCGCTCCAACTCGCGCTCAGGGTCCTCGGGATCGAAGACGATCAGGTCATTGCGGTCGCCCGCGCAGGGATAGAAGCCAATGATCGACTTGGGCTCAAACCAATCCGCGGCCTTTACCTCCTCTTCGAGATCAAGCAGAATGGGACGGTATTTTTCCTCCACCAGGCGCAGATAATCGCCCTGCGCGGCGGTCTTCAATTGCCATTGATTCTTGAACAGCGCGGTCTCGTTGAGATAGGGAAATATCTCGTCGAGCTGGTAATTCTTGAAGACGCGCGCGCCCCAGAAAGCGGGCCTCGGAACGGCCGCCACCCGCTCCACGACCGGCGAACGGCCTTCGGCGGTCAACTCCACCAGCGTCAGTTCCGGCGCGGCCGCCTGGCCTTTGCCAAAGACCTTCACCGTCCTGCCTTCCGCTTCCCTGCTCTCGCGTACCGCTGCATCGCCTGAGGTGAGGTCGGTAAGAATGTGCAATCCGGCGAAGGCATCCTCGGCATAAAACACCGGGCCCGCGTACTCCTTGCGCAGGTCTTCCTCAACATACTTGCGGGTGAGCGCGGCGCCGCCGCAGACGACGGGCACAGTAAGGCCGAGCCGCTCCAGATCCTGGAGAACATACTTCATTTCCAGCGTGGACTTGACCAGAAGTCCGCTGAGTCCGATGGCGTCGGCGCCGATCTCGCGCGTAGCATTGATGATCGTGCCGGAGGGTTGCTTGATGCCCAGGTTCACCACGCGATAACCGTTGTTGGAAAGGATGATGTCCACGAGATTCTTGCCGATGTCGTGCACGTCGCCCTTGACCGTGGCCAGCACCATGGTCCCCTTGCCGCCACCATCTTTCTTTTCCATCTTCGGTTCCAGATAGGCAACAGCGGCCTTCATCACCGCGGCCGAATCCAGCACCGAAGGCAGTTGCATCTTGCGCGCGCCGAACAGATCGCCCACTGTTTTCATGCCGTCCAGCAGCACGGTATTGATCAGGTCGAGCGGCGAGTAAGTCGTAAGCGCGGACTCCAGCGCCTCTTCGAGCGATTGCTTGTGTTCACCCAATCCAATCGACCGCTCGCCGCGGATGATGAGCTGCTTGAGCTTCTCCTCTTGCGAGAGACTTTCGACCGCAATCACGTCCTCCAAGACAGAGCCCTTGCCCAGGCTGGCGAAGTGCGCCATGTAAGCCTGGAGCGGTTCGCTGCCGGTCCCGCTGCTGTCTTGAAAGATGAGCTTGCGAGCCAACTCGACTTCGATTTCGGGAATCTTGTAGAGCGGGTAGATCTTGGAGTAGTTGACGATGGCCGCGTCCAGGCCCCGGTCCATGGCCTCTTTCAGAAACACGCTGTTCAGCACGCGCCGCGCATAGGCGTTCAGGCCGAAGGAGATGTTGGAGATGCCGAGAACCGTTCTGCAGCGCGGCAACTCCAGCTTGATGCGCCGCACCGCTTCCAGGGTCTCGACGCCAGCCGAGCGATAGTCCTCCTGTCCGGTGGAGATGGGAAGGGTAAGCGCATCGAAGATCAGGTCCTCGGCGCGCAGGCCGTATTTGTTGACGGCTAAATCGTGAATGCGATGCGCAATGGCTACCTTGCGGTCCGCCGTGAGCGCCATGCCCTGTTCGTCGATGGTGAGCGCGATGACCGCGGCTCCGTAACGCCGCGCCATAGGCAGAACCAGGCTGGTGCGCTTCTCGCCGTCCTCGAGATTAATGGAGTTGATGATTGGCTTGCCCGGAATGCGCTTGAGCGCTTCCTCGATAACATTGGCCTCGGTCGAATCGACCAGGATGGGCGCGGGGACGCGCGTGGCGATCTTTTCCAGCACCGCGTTCATGTAAGCCTGCTCGTCCTCGCCGACGATGGCGCAACACAGGTCGAGCATCTGCGAGCCCTCGCCGATAAGCCGCTTGGCCAGCGCGAGAATGCCGTCGTAGTCCTGGGCGCGCACCATGTTGCGAAAAGTATCCAGGCGCGTGGTGGTGTTCATCTCCTCGGCGATGATGATGGGCTGCGCGTCGGCTTCGAGCAGGACGGCGCTGAAGGCGCTGGCCGCGACGGATTGAGGCTTGAGCGCGCGTGGCGCAGGCTGCAGGCCCTTGACCGCCTCGACCACAGCGTGTAGGTGCTCAGGCGTGGTGCCGCAGCAGCCGCCTACGATCTGCACGCCGTATTCGGAGACAAAGCGGCGAAGCCAGGCCGCCAGCTCCGCCGGAGTGAGCTTGTAGACAGCGTGGCCGCCCTCGTTCTGCGGCAGGCCCGCGTTGGGCTGAACGCTGATGGGTACGGTCGCGTTCTGGCAGAGGAAGCGGACCGCATCGTTCATCTCCGCCGGTCCGGTGGCGCAGTTCAGGCCGATCACGTCGGGCCGAAAGCTTTCCAGCACCGCCAGGGCAGCGCCAATCTCCGAACCCAGCAGCATGGTGCCTGTGGCTTCCAGCGTGACCTGCACCTGGAGGGCAACCCGCCGCGGCGGGCGGCCGGTCGAGGGAATTTTGCCTTCGCGTGCAGCACGAATGGCATCCTGGCAGGCGGCGAGAGCGATTTTGGCCTGGAGCAAATCCTGACAGGTCTCGATCAGCAGCACATCCACGCCGCCCTCAATCAGCGCCTCGGCCTGCTCGCGGTAGGCCGTGGCCATGGCATCGTAGCCGATGTGGCCCAGCAAGGGCAGCTTGGTAGTGGGACCCATCGAGCCGGCAACAAAGCGCGGCTGTACGGGGGTCGAGTACTCGTCCGCCACTTCGCGGGTCAGCCGCGCGGCGGCCAGATTCAACTCCCGGGTGCGGTCCTGAAGACCGTACTCGGCCAGCACGATGCTTGTCGAGCCGAAGCTGTCGGTCTCGATCACATCGCAGCCGGCCTCAAGAAACGAGGCATGAATGGCGCGGATCACATCCGGCCGCGACAGCGCCAGCAGCTCGTTGCACCCCTCCTTGCCCCAGAAGTCCTCCGCAGTGAGGTTGTGCTTCTGCACACTGGTGCCCATCGCGCCGTCATAGACGAGCACGCGCTGTCCGAGTTCATGAAGAAAATCCGCCAAAATCGCTCCCAATTGTATCGGCCGCCGGAGACACAAGGAATGCCGCCTACCTTTAGGATAGCCGGACCCTGCGAGTTGGGGCGACTTGTGAAATGACCGAGATGTTACTTCGCCGCCGTCAGCGCGCTCACCGGCACCAGCATGTCTTCTTTGCGCATGACAAGGTTGGTGGCGTTCAGCGTGGCCAGCTCGAAGCCGTGCCCGTGGGTGATGGCGTCCGTGGGGCAGGCCTCAACGCAGTAGCCGCAGAAGATGCAACGGTTGTAGTCGATGTTATAGACCTTGGCGTAGCGCTCGGAGGAGGAGATGCGCTGCTCGGCAGTGTTCTCGGCGGCCTCGATGTAAATGCAGTTTGCAGGGCAGGCCGCCGCGCACAAAAAGCAGGCCACGCACTTTTCCAGGCCGTTCTCGTCGCGCTGCAACACGTGGGCGCCGCGGTAGCGCTGCTCGAAGACCGCTCCGCGCAGAGGGCCCTTGCCGTCGGGGTAGTTTTCCACCCGCGTGGGTTCGAAGATCTCCCGGAAGGTGATGCTCATGCCCTTGGCGATGCCGGCAATGTTGTCCACGATCGACATGAGGCCAGTATACGATGGCTTGCGTCAGCGCCGGGCGCCGGGCGGCGCGGACTGGCCGCGGTTGTTGGCCGGCGGAGTAGTGACGGGTTTGCGCTCGACGCGAGCTTTGAGCGTCTGCTGGCAGAGCAATGAGTCTTGCCCGCGCATGAGGCCCGGAACGGGATTCTGCGCGCTGCAAATGCGCTGCTCGACGGGATCGGCTTCCTTGCGGAGGCCGAATATCTGGGAGCGCTCCAGGCCGGTGAGTGGGTCGAGGTCGTAGCAGACGACGATCTCCTCCGGTTTTTGCGCTCCATGGTCGATGTGATTCCAGGTGCACATCTGCTGTTGACCGTTGGGCTGGGTGAGCAGAGCGTAGAGCTGGGTGAGGGCAAGACCTTGAGGCAGGTTCGCGCTCCAGATGGGGATGGCCTGGCTGCCGCGCATCCAGCGAGCCGCCCAGGTGTGCTGCGAGAAGTCATAGTGGAAGGCGGTGAAAAAGGTGGACGTCGCGCAGTCGTTGCAGTCGTCGTAGAGAGCGGCCAGCTCCCGCGGCCGGCCATCGGCAAAGAGCATCCAGTCGAGCAGACGCAGGTTAACTCCCTTGATGAGAGGAACATAGCTGTGGCTGATGAGCGAGAGGCTCCAGACGGTGAAGGTATCCGCGGCGGGCGGCGACTGCGGAGTGGCGCGCAGCGTGGTGACCACCAGCGCCGCGTCGTACTCCACGCCGATCTCGCGAATCGCCGACCAGTTTTCGACGGTGAGGGAGCGCGTGACCCAGGCGACCACGCTCTGGTCTTTGACGGAGTGAAAGTCGACCCAGCGAAAGGCGTCGGGGGCGGGCTGGGCTGGCAGGGGCGCTGCTACGGCTAGCAATGCCGCGATCAAGCCATGAAGGAGCGAAGAGGGAACGATACGCATAAGTCCAGATATAGCAGAGGACATCTACAGTCCCAGCTTGGCCCATAGCGCATCCACTTTGGCCTTGGTCTCGCGGTCCATCTCGATTAGGTCGGGCCAGGGGCGCTCGAAGCCTTCGGCCTGCCACTTGCACGTGGCGTCGATGCCCATCTTGGATCCGTAGTTGGGCAGCCGCGCGGCGTGGTCGAGCGAATCGACGGGGCCGAGGGTGAACTGGATATCGCGCTCGGGGTCGATGTTGTTGGCCACCCGGAGCACCACTTCGCCCACGTCCTGCACGTCGCAGTCCTCGTCCACCACCACGATGACTTTGGTGAACATGGCCTGGCCCAGCCCCCAGATTGCGTGCATCACCTTGCGCGCCTGGCCGGGATAACTCTTGCGAATCGAAACTAACATCAGGTTATGAAAGACGGCCTCGACGGGCAGATGAATGTCCACGATCTCGGGGATGGCCATCTTCATGGCGGGCAAAAAGATGCGCTCCACGGCCTTGCCCATCCATGCGTCCTCCATGGGCGGCTTGCCCACGATGGTGGCGGCGTAGATCGGGTCGCGGCGATGGGTGATGCAGGTGAGGTGGAAGACCGGGTACTCATCGGTGAGGGTGTAGAAGCCGGTGTGGTCGCCGAAGGGGCCTTCGCTGCGCAGTTCGCCCAGCTCCACGTAGCCTTCGAGGACGATTTCGGCGTGGGCCGGGACTTCCAGATCGACCGTCTCGCATTTGACGATCTCGACCGGCTTGCCCCTGAGGAAGCCGGCGATGAGGAACTCCTCGACCTCGGGCGGCGCGGGCACGACAGCGGCGAAGGTGGTGGCGGGATCGGTTCCGATGGCCACGGCAACTTCAAGGCGCGAGCCCTTCAGATTGCCCATCGCAACCTGCGGCAGGCCGCCGATGGGGCCGTCCGGAATAGCGACTGCGCCGCCGGCCGACTCTGCCATCGCTGCAACGCGCGCTGTCCTTGGATCGAATTCACTCGACCGAGAGGCTGCCGTACGCAGTACCTCGCGATAGTGTTCGGCGGCGACCTTCTGGCGCTGCCAGTGCATGCCGGTGGTCTGGCCGTCGTAGACCTGCATGCGGTACATGCCGATATTGCGCTTGCCGGTGCGCGGATCGCGGGTATGCACGCAGGGCAGGGTGATGAACCGGCCCCCATCGTGCGGCCAGCACTTGAGAATCGGAAAATAGTTCAGATTGAATTTGTCGCGACGGATGTTTTCCTTGCAGGGGGCATCTTTGGCGCTCACGGTCTTGGGGAAGGCGCCGGCGAGCGCGCCCAGCTGCGGCAGCATCTTGAGCTTGTCGAGCAGGCCCTCGGGGGCTTTCACGTTCATCAGGCCTGTGATGCGCGCGGCGATCTCGTCCAGAGAGTCGACGCCGAGGGCCAGCGCCATGCGCCGCTCGCTGCCGAACTGGTTGATGAAGACCGTGTGGCCGGGATGGCCCTTCACGTTCTCGAACAGCAGCGCCGGGCCGCCGGGAGCGTAGTTGCCTGCGCTGCCCTTTACGCCGGCGCCGGCACAAGCCTTTGCGCCGATTTTAGAAACGCGGTCGGTAATCTCGGTGATCTCTAGCTCCGGCGAGACTTCTTCGCCGATACGCCTGAGCTCGCCGGCTTTTTCCAATGCTTTGATCCAGTCGCGCAAATCGTCATAGGCCATGGGGTGTGCTCCCGTGCGGTAAAGGCCGCACCCAACCATCTAGCTTAATGGGTCGCCTGGCTCAATAGGATGTGTCAGGGATTTGCGGCTTCCCAAACACGAAGAAAGGCCACCCGCAGGCGGCCGTATTCTTTGGTTTCTTGAAACTCTCAGAACGCCGCTCTACGGCTGCGCCTGCTGGCTGGAAGCCGGCCCAACGGAGGCCGAGTCCTGCTGGCCCCTGGCGGCGAACCAGTTGCGGTCCCAGAGGTTCTTGTAGAACTCGCCGGTTATCTCCGCGGCGCGGGGGCCGAAGGTGGGGCGGCCGCCTTCAAGGAAGAAGACCGTGACCAGGCTGCCTTGCGGCGCGTCGGACCAGGACGCGAACCAGCCGAAGCGGGTGCCTTTGTCCGAGCAGGTTCCGGTCTTGCCGAAGACGGGCAGTTCGTTGAAGTTGGCGCGCAGACGGCGGGCGGTGCCGTACTCGACTGCGGCGGCCATGCCGTCCTCGAGGTCGGGAACGTACTTGGCAATATCCAGAGTGCGTTTGATCTTTGGTGTGACGGCCGCGGCTTCTTCCGGCGTAGTCGGGTGCTGGAGATAGTAAAGGGTTCCGCCGTTGGCGATGGCGGCGACAAACGCGCCCAATTGCAGCGGGGTAAGCGAAACCCCCTGGCCGAAGCTGCACATGCGGCCCACTCCGCCCTCGGCGGCGGGCAGCTCCTGGTCCGGATAGACGCCCAACTGTTCGCCTTCGATGTTGTAGCCAGCCAACTCGCCCAGGCCAAACTGGTTGGCGTAGTAGCGCACGCGCTCGAAGCCCAATTGCCGGCCCAGTTCCTCGAAGTAGAGATTGTTGCTCTTGGCCAGCGCCTGGGTCATATTCATGCGGAAGCCGGCCAACCGAACCGCCGTGTCGCTGGTGACGAGGCCCTCGGAGAGCGCGGCCAGGGCCACGGTGAGCTTGATGGTGGAGCAGGGCTCGGCGCCGGGCGACAGCGCCAGCTTCTGGTTGACCATGGCCAGGATGCGCCCATTGGAGGGATCGATAACCACGGCGGTGCCGTTCATATCGCCCAGCGCGTCGATGGCCGCCTGGCGAACCACCGGGTCCTCGCCGGCCGTCAGGTCGTCGGCAAGAAAGTCACCCTTGGCAAAGGAGCTGGCGGTGAAGCGCTCGTAGTAGCGATGATGGCGGCGGGAGGTGAGGGCGGCGCGGCGCGCACCGGCTCTCGCCTGGCCTCTAGCGGTCAGGTGGGCTGGCGCCGTATTGGCCCCGGCATGAGTTGCCGCGTTATGGGCTGCTGGAGCATGAACTGCTTGAGCATGGGTTGACGCGGTTTTGGCTGCCGGACTGGCAACATGCGCCGCGCCGCGATGACCGGCGGCGCGATGGAGCTCTGTCAGATGGGATTCCGAGGCCTTGCCATGGTGCAGAGTGCGCGGGGCGTCCAAGGCCGCGGCGCCCACGGCGCCAAAGCCGGAAGCGGCCAGGACCAAGGCCGGAACCAATCCAAATGCCCAAACGCGTGACAGCTTCATCCAGCCAACATCCTCTCAACCATGGACTTCGTGCCGCACGACTGCCCTTGGGCGCCGCACTTCTTGCTTATCGGCCATTCCGCGGGATGCTTTTCTGTCTCCGCCGCGGATAGGGCTCACTATAGTTCAGATGCACTGGCCAGCGTATGTGATGCATATCACCATACGATCCGGCCATTGATTATGCTTACAATACCCAAAAAGACAACAAATCCGCCTTGCCGTTGCAAACTGGTTACTGTTTTTTAGAGCTATATTGCACTATACAGCTCTGGCGCCCGAATGCAAATGCCACCAAAGAGGCAGGATACCTAGAACCGCAACCTGCGCAGGAACGTCGGAGTGTCCAGGTCCCGCTGCGCTTCATCGTTAGCCTCGGAGAAGAGCGGAGGGGTCGGCTGGGCCCGGGACTCGTCCACCGCAACCGGACTGCGCATGCCGCTGTCGAAGTCGGGAACGTAGTCACTGGGCGACGGGGTGTTAGTCGGCTCTTCAGACATCTTGGCGAAACGCGGACGGGCAGGCGTAGTCACCAGTTCCAGTTCCGCATGGCCTTGCGTCGCGGCAGTCTCCACGGCAGTCTGCACGGGCTGGACCGCAACGCTGGCGCTGGCCGCAGCCGGCGTCGAGTCCGCAAAAAGGGCCGGCTCGCTCTTACCGGCCGTTTCTTCTTCCGGTTCTTCGTCCTGGCTCAGGAAGCGGGCCGGGGCGGGCGCCGGATCGGGCGCGGCGGCGGCGGGCTCCTGCATCCAGTTGTCGGGCGCGATAACGGGCACGGAAACCACCGGCGCTTCTTCCACGCTCAACATGCGCGCGCGCCGTTCCGGCATCTGGTCGCGGAAACCGGTGGCGATAACGGTGATTTTGACCTCGTCACCCATCTTCTCGTCCTGCACCGCGCCGAAGATGATGTTGGCGTCCTCGTGGTCGGCGGCCTGGATCAGCGACGACGCCGCGTTGACCTCAGAGAGCTTGAGCGAACTGGAGCCGGTGATGTTGATGAGGATGCCGCGCGCGCCGTCGATGGCGCCGGCCTCGAGCAGCGGCGAAGCCATAGCGGCCTGTGCCGCTTCAATGGCGCGATTCTCGCCTGAGCGCACCGCCGTGCCCATCACCGCGTAGCCCATGCCGGCCATGGTGGTCTTCACGTCGGCAAAGTCGCGGTTGATGATGCCGGGGATGGCGATGATGTCCGAGATGCCCTGCACTCCCTGGCGGAGCACGTCGTCGGCGATGCGGAAACTCTCAAAGAAGCCAGCGTCCTTGGCCACTCCCAGCAGCTTCTCGTTGGGAATCACGATCATGGTGTCCACGCTCTCCAGCAGCTCCTTCAGGCCGCGCTCGGCCTGCTGCTGGCGGCGCTTGCCCTCAAAGCCGAAGGGACACGTGACCACCGCCACGGTCAGAATGCCCATCTCGCTGGCCAGCGAAGCAATCACCGGCGCGGCGCCGGTGCCCGTGCCGCCGCCCAGGCCGGCGGTGACAAAGGCCATGTCCGCCCCTTCCAGGGCTTCGATGATCTTCTCCGAGTCTTCCAGCGCGGCGCGGCGGCCGATGTCGGGGTTGGCGCCCGCGCCCAGACCCAGGGTGAGCCGGACCCCAAGCTGGAGTTTTACCGGGGCCTGTGAAAGCTTGAGCGCCTGCACGTCGGTGTTGGCAACGATAAACTCCACGCCCTCCATGCTGGCCTGGATCATGCGGTTCACGGCGTTGCCGCCGCCGCCGCCCACGCCGATTACCTTGATGCAGGCTCCGCGCAGGGCCTCTTCGTGAAATTGAATGCGCATCTTTCCGGCTTCGTTGTTCTGCTCTTCCATAGCGGCTCCCGCCTCCCCATTCACGGCTTGATTCCCTGACCTGGTTCCTCGTTCCTGATTGAAAGCTAAAAACTGGCTGCAAAAATGGCGTGCAGCCTGGTGCGCAAACTGTTGTTTTCGGCAGCTCGGGTCACCCTGGTGCGGTGGACATACAAGAGCATGCCGATGGCGGTGGCAAAGCCGGGATGAACCAGCTCGCCGGGCATATGCGACAGGCGCACCGGCATTCCGGTCCGTGCCGACACCCGCAACTGGCTCTCGGTTACATCCAGCATGCCGGGCAGCATGGCCCCGCCGCCGGTGAGCACGCAACCGGCGCCCAGCGCCTCCAGCACGCCGCCCTGGCGCAGGCTTTCCTTCACAAAGTAGAGCAGTTCGCGAGCCCGGGGCTCCAGAATCTCAGCAACCGCGCGCAGCGGCAGGGTCGGCGCGGCGCCCGGCTGAGGATTGGCAATCTCGATCTCCGCCTGCTGGGGCACGGCCGTCACCACGGCGTTACCGTACTGGCGCTTCAGTTCCTCGGCCTGGGCCACGGGCATATTCAGGCCCACCGCCAGGTCGTTGGTGAAGTGTTGCCCGCCGATCGGAACCGAAGCCGTATAGACCACGGCGCCCTCGAAAAAGACCGCCATGTCGCTGGAGTGGGCGCCGATGTTCAACAGGCAGACGCCCAGCTCCCGCTCGTCGGCTGAGAGCGTGGCCTCGGCGGCGGCAATCGACTCCAGCACCGCCTCGGTCACCTCAAGCCCCGCCCGGTTGGCGCAGGTCACTGTGCTTTGCAGCGCGCTGCCGGAGCAGGTGGCGATGTGCAGGTCCACCTCCAGCCGCGCCCCCACCATGCCCACGGGATCGAAGATGCCCGGCTGCTCGTCGAGGATGAACTGGCGGGGCAGCAGGTGCAGAATCTCGCGATCGGGAGGCCGTTGGACGGCCCGCGCCCGCTCCACGGCGTTGCGCACGTCCTCCTTGTCGATCTCGCGCATGCGATTGCCCAGTCCGATGCCGCCGTTGGTGTTGAGCCCGCGAATATGCGGGCCGCCCACGCCCACCACGCAGTGGTCGATGTTGGCGCGCGCCGCCCGCTCGGCCTTCTCGTTGGCGGCTTTGACCGCCTTGACCGCGGGACCCAGCTCGGAGATAAGCCCCTTGCGCATCCCCGCCGACTCGACCATCCCGTAGCCGCGAAAGCGCAGCGCGTCCTCATACAAATCGGCTGCCAGCACGCGGGTGTACGCGCTGCCCATGTCCAGCACCACGATCAGGTTGTCCTGTTTCTGGCTCATGGCGCTCACTGGCCCGGCGCCGCAACCGCGGCCGGGTGGGTTGGGGCAGGCTTGCGCTTGCTCGCGTTGAGCGCGGCTCGTTTGGCCTCCTCGCGCTTCTTTTTCTCCCTTGCAGCCTTGGCGGCCTTGTCTTTGGCGGTGAGGGCTCGAATCATGGTGGCCTTCTCAGCGGCAGACTGGGGCTTGGAGGAACTGCCTCCGGCCGGTTTCGCGTCAGCCTTCCCGTTATTGACCTGGGCTGCCGGTTTGGCCTGAGACGGCCCGGCCTGCGTTGCATTGGTTGACAAGCCCGGTGTCGGTTTGGCCTGGACATTCTCCGCCGGCTGCGCATCGGAGGTCTTGGCGTCGTCCGTGCCCGGCGCGGCGGGATCGCCCACCGTCGATTGCACGGCGTTCGTGCCGGGAGTCATCTCCAGCACCACCTGCTGGTCGTAGCGCAAATCCACCGCCGCCAGCTTGGGATACTGCTGGCGCCACTCGGCGATGTGCGCCTGGTAGCGCTGGTAGCGCTCCAGGAAATGGTCCTCGCCAAAATGAGCCAGAATGTCCGCGCCTTGCTCAGGCATCGACACACGGGCGTCCTCGGGATCGGTCAGGTCGATTTCGGAGATCTGCTCGGAAAGGTGCTGATTGTTGGCGTCCAGATCCGCCATCAGGCGCTCATACACCGCCATCCGCGCCTTGCGGCTGGTCAGCGGGTCGCGGGGATCGATGCCCGTCACCACCGGGAACGAGTAGTGGCGCTGAGCCATCATGGCCGCCGGCATGGTGAGCAGAATGCCATTCGCGTCAACTAGGCCGATCTGCTGGCCCTGGCGCACAAAGGCTACCGGCTGCCGCTCCACCACCGAGACGCGAATCTGGTCCGGGAGCAGCCGCATCACCGTGGCTCGCTCCACCCAGGGAATCGCTTCCAGTTGCCTGCGCCGCTCACTCAAGGGAACAAAGAAGATGTTGCGCCCGATGTCCTCGCCGAAGACCGGCAGCATCTCCGCGCGGCTCACCTCGGTCAGCCCTGTAACCTCGATGTTGCCGGCCCCGGCAATGCGGAAACGCTCGTCGCGCCCGATGTAGGTTTTGAGAAGAAAGACGCCCGTTGCCAGCCCGCCCAGAACCATCAGAGCGCCCAGCCCCAGAAACACACGCCCCCATGCGCTTACCGGACGCCACCAGAGCCCACTCGGCCAGTTTTGGCCTGGCCCTCGGAAGCGCCCCTCACCGGAGCACAGGGAGTCATCGTCGTCCGGGTCCACCATCTCCAGCGGCATGCCGGGAAGTGCGCGCCCATTCGGGAGCACACCTTGCCGCACGCGCCGGAAGCGAGGCTCCACGGGCGCTTCATCCTCCCATACAAAGGGACGGGTTGTGTCGCTGCTCTGTCTTGTCACGCCTGAGCAAGGTCGTGAGAATCGCCAGCCTTCACTATAGCCCGCGGGCTGGCGGCTTTTTCCAGCATTGGCGAGGGGGGAATCCGCGCCGTTACGGGCTGTATCATTTTGAGACAGTCCCCGGAGGGAACAGGGATCGGTCGGCCATTTGCAAATGAGCGGTAAACGCTACGGACTACGGTAGGCAGGTGAAGGCAAGTATGGCAATCAACAGACCAGCTTCCGGATGAATCTTCAGCGGGTCAGCACGTATCCCGGCGAGATGTTGCGGGAGGAGTTCCTCGTCCCTCTCGGCATTACGCAGAATGCCCTTGCACTGAAGATTCGGGTGCCGGCAACGCGCACCGGCGAAATCGTCCACGGCAAGCGCGCGATCACGCCGGATACCGCGCTTCGCCTGGGTCGCTTCTTCGGCAACAGCCCCGAGTTCTGGCTGAACCTTCAGCAGATGCATGACCTGTCCAAAGCCCGGCTCGAACTGAACAAGACGATTGAGGGAGATGTCGAAATCTACGCAGCGATCTAGTCCGCATCTATCCCACGAGATACAGAATGGCCACTTGCCGCGCACTCATCGCGGCGTGAAGGGAACGCGATCCTGCCTGCAGATGGCCTTGATGGCCGGGCGGGCGGTCATGAGGCCGGAGGGCAGGCCGCCGCCGGGTGCAACCCATTGGCCAATCATTCTGAAGTTTCGCAGGCCGGGCAGCGTCCTGGACATCGGCCTGAGGCCGGTTTTCGGCGTCAGCAGCCAGCCTTCCATGCTGCCCTTCCAATTACCGGTGTAGCGGACGATGCTGGCGGGCGTCGACACGTCCACAACCTCGATGGCCGCGCGCAGGCCGGGAATTCTCTTCTCGATTACATCGATGACCGACTCGGCGACGCGATGCTTTTCCGCGCGGTACTGCTCCGGATGATCGCTGCGCAACTGCGTCCAATACGCAAAGTTGCGCGTCGGCAGAAAGCACGTGACCGCCGTCTTGCCCGCGGGAGCGAAGGTCGGATCGAAGTGGAAGATCCGGAAGGAAACCTGTTTGACCGCGGTCTCAGGATCGATCGAGAGCGGCGATTTGAGCAGACGGGTCAGGGATTGCGGCTGATCGCGGAGATCGAGCGCAACCCCGAGCGAAACCTGGAGGTAGCTCGGAAAGAGCTCCGTCGTGCGATAGGTGTTGTCGATGGCTTCGTTGATGTATTTGCCGCCGAGGAGCTCGTAGATCGTGGCGTGGCCGTCAGCGGCAGAGATCACCCAGTCTGCCTTGATCGTCTCTCCGCCGGCCAACTGCACACCGGCCGCCGCGTCGTTCTCGACGAGGATGCGCTCGACCTTGGCTCCGAAGCGCACCCGGCCGCCCAGGCGGACGAGATTCTCCTCGATGGGGCGGACGATGGCCTGCGCGCCGCCGACCACGTATTTCGCGTCGCCTGAAGCCATCCATCCCAGCGAAATGATGATGGCAATCGCGGAGAGCCCGCTCAGTTCGCCGCCTGCGAAAAAATCCTTCAGGAGCGGATCGGTGAAGCGCCGGCCGTAATCGCGCAGGGAAATTCGCGAGAGAGACCGCATGAGCGGGAGACACGGCAGATCGCGAAGAAGAGTCAGCACATTCGCGGCCCAGCCCCTTGTGGAATCGGGCATTTTGAGCGCGCCAAGGCGGCGTACATCCGATGCCAGCCGCCGAATCGCTTTGGCGTCCTGCGGCGCGCGCGCAAGCAGCTCCTTTTCCAGGCGGTCAGGATCGCTCAGGATCGAGAGGGAATCACCGTCCTCCGTCTCCAGATGGGCAAACTCCGCGATGCCGACGAAGGTCAGCCGGTCGATCTCGAACACCTCGCTCCATTGGGCGTGCATCGCCCCCGTGGGATCGGACCCGCAGAACCAATGGAGGCAGGTTTCGAACGTGTAGGCGCCACGGCGCCAGTTCATGGCCAGGCCGCCCGCCATGTCGTGCATTTCGAGGACCTCGGCCTGGTAGCCGCACTTCTGTGCATACACCGCGGCGCAGAGGCCCGCGATGCCGCCGCCGATGATGACTATCTTTCTGCCATTCGGATTCATGCGCACCTTCCCGCAACGTGAGGTTAGGAGCCGCTGCCCAGATGGCGCTGTGACCGATGGCACAAGGGCGCGGACAAGGAAACCGGGGGCCGGACGAAAGAGACGGGGAGCCAGACCGGACGGTTCGCTAGGCCGTTTCCAGCGCGGCCAGAATCTGCGGGGCCAGTTGGCTGACGCTGCCTGCGCCGAGGGTCAGGATCAGGTCGCCTTCGCGGACTTCGGCGGCAACCAACTGAACGGCGGCGCCAAACTCCGGGGCATAGTGAACCGTCGGCCCCTGAATGCGGCTGGACTGTTTGATCTGCTCCGCCAGGCGCTCCGCCGTCACGCCGGGGATGGGTTCCTCGCTGGCGGCGTAAATGGGCAGCACGATGACCGTATCGGCGTCAGCAAACGCTGAGCCAAATTCGTCCATGAGGTCTTTGGTGCGCGTGTACCGGTGGGGCTGGAAGACGACGTAGACGCGCTTGTGGCCGCACTCGCGGGCGGCGGCCAGGGTGGCGCGAATTTCAGTGGGATGGTGGCCGTAGTCGTCCACCACGGTGACGCCGCGCGCCTGGCCGCGCTGCTGGAAGCGCCGGTCCACGCCGCGAAAGTGGTTGAGCCCCTCGGCAATCTTGTCTGGAGCAATCTCGAGCTGGCGGGCGATGGCCACCGCAGCCGTGGCGTTGAGCACGTTGTGGCGTCCGGGAACGTGCAGCTCGAAAGGACCCAGCGGTCCCTCCGCCGTGCTCACCAGAAACCGCGCAAAGCGCCCCTGGCCGGCCTCAAGAAACTCCAGCCGGAAGTCGGCCTCCGCGGCAACTCCGTAGGTAAAAACGCGGCGGCGGGCGCGGGGCAGAATCGCCGCCAGTTGCGGATTGTCCAGGCAGGCGGTCACCGCTCCGTAAAACGGCACCTTGTCCATGAAGTCCAGAAAGGCCCGCTCCACATCGGCCATGTCGCGGTAGCAGTCCATATGCTCGCGGTCCAGGTTGGTCACCACCGCCAAAATCGGCGAGAGCTTCAGGAACGATCGGTCGCTTTCGTCGGCCTCGGCCACCAGGTACTGCGTCGTGCCCAGCCGCGCATTCGAGCCCAGCGCGTCCACGCGCCCGCCCACCACCACCGTCGGGTCCAGGCCGCCCGCGGCCAGCACCGAGGCGACCATCGACGTGGTCGTCGTCTTGCCGTGCATCCCGGCGATGGCGATCCCGTATTTCAGCCGCATCAGCTCGGCCAGCATCTCCGCCCGCTGGATCACCGGAATCTTCTGCGCGTGGGCCTCGAGCACCTCGGGATTCAGCGGGCTCACGGCCGAGCTGGTCACAACCACCGTGGCCCCGGCCACGTGGCGCGCGTCGTGGCCCTCATAAATC
>JBKQRH010000078.1:0-33258 GCA_052326045.1 Occallatibacter sp.
ATCTTGGCCGAGACCAGATTCTTCGAGTCGTGGATCACCGGAGCGGAAACAAAGGTATTCGAGGCTGCCAGATTGTTGCCGACATTCGGTGCAGGATAGAGATTGAAGACATTCTGGCCGACCTGGCAGGACGGGTTGAGCGGACACCCGAAGACAGATTGCGCCAAGCCTGAGGCCGCTCCCCATTGCGCCGAGTTGGGCACTGAAGCTTCCCGCGTAGCTGCCTGCCGCATATGCAGTCCCTCATACGCCAGGAAGAAGAAGGTCTTGTCCTTGAGAATGGGCCCATCCACAGTTCCACCGAACTGGTCCCGATCGAAGGGCGGAATCGGACCGCATGTGCCCGGCGCCGAGCTGGCAGCGCAGCCGGGGGAATCGAAGTAGTTCTTGGCGTCCATCTGGCGGTTGCGGAGGAACTCGAAGAGGCTGCCGTGAAGGGTATTGGTGCCGCTTTTCAGCACGACATTAACCTGGGCCCCGCCTGCCCGCCCGAACTCGGCCGAGTAGTTCCCGGATTGCACCTTGAATTCCTGGATCGCGTCGATGGAAGGAAGAGCGACATATTGGTTCAGGTAAGGATCGTTGTTCTCCACTCCATCCAGAAGAAAGTTGTTGGACTGGTCGCGGGCGCCGTTCACGTTGATGGAGCCGCCCTGCGTCGAGTTCTGGGAGCCTTCCGCCGGCAATTCACTTCCCGGCACCAGCAGCGCGAAGGTCAGGAAGTTGCGCTCGTTGAGCGGGAGGTTCTGCACCAGTCGAGTGTCGAGCACCTGGCCCAGGGTGGAGGTGTCGGTTTGCACAATGGGAGGCGTGTCGGTGACGGTCACCTCCTCGGTGACGGCTCCCACAACCAGGACGAAATCGAGGCGCACCGTCTGGTCCACATCCAGGTTCACGCCGTGGATGACGCTGCGGCGAAATCCCGGGCTCTCAACAGCCACGCGGTAGCGTCCTGGGGGCAGCAGCGCAACGGTGTAATCGCCGCCGCTGTTGCTCGTTGCTTCCCGGCTCGCGTTGGTTCCCTCATTGTGCACAATGATTCGCGCCTTGGGGATAACGGCGCCGCTGGGATCGGTGATGGTGCCAGTGATGGTTCCGGTGGGACCACTGGCAAAAAGTGGGAGCGCGCAGCAGAGGATGAACAGGAAGGGAAGTTGAGGCCAGCGAGCAGCCATAGGGTCCTCCAGACGATTGAGTTTCAAGATAGCCCGCGACTGGTTGACACGATAATTCATAGATTAGACGATGGCCCCGCGACAAATGTCAACTTCTGCAACTGGCAACGCATCAATTTACGCCTGAGCCTCAGCCCCGTGACAATGGCCCGTCGAGGGTGAACAGCGCCTGGGGCAGCGTGACGGCCGAACTGGAGGTTGGAACCTCGCTTGTTGCCAGTCCATCGCTTGAAGTGAGAACTGCCGTGCAATGCCAACAGCCACACCGACTCTGGAACATTTCCGGTCAGGCCGCTGGCCGTGTGGCGAGCCCGCCACGGCACAATACGATTCGGCGTAACCAAGATTAGAATCAGAGTGTCCAATGAAAGGGAACGACTGCATTTTTTCGGATTCACGGATGAGGTTCAAGGAGTCATTATGCGCCTGCGCATTTCCAGCCGTTTTGTTCCGGTAATGGTCTTCTCTTGTTGTGTGGCGCCGCTGGTGGCGCAAACAGCTTCGGCTCCCAGCGCGCAGAGGCCGGATTATACGTTCAGGACCAATGCGAACGCCGTGGTGGTGGACGTGGTTGTCACCAAAGGCAGCGGCGAGCCGGTTCCCGCCCTGCACAAGCAGGACTTCCAGGTGCTGGAAGACGGCAAGCCGCAGACCATCGATTTTTTCGAGGAACACACGGCAGAGACTCTGCCGCCGGGCGCCCTTCCCCCGTTGCCGAAGATGCCGCCTGACGTCTATACCAACGTTCCGCCGGTCCCGGAGAGCGATTCGGTGAACGTGCTGTTGCTCGACAGTCTGAACACGGAGCAGCAGGACCAGGTCTATGTTCACAAGCAGATCCTGGAATTCCTGAAAAATATGAAGCCGGGCACGCGGGCGGCGATCTTCACGCTGGGCTCCAAGCTGCGCTTTGTGCAGGGGTTCACCACGGACACCTCACTGCTGCTGGCGGCGCTGAACGACAAGAAGAATGGCTTGTTCCCGCAGACGGAACCTTCGTTTCGCTCCCGCCAAGACGTTGCGGACGACCAGAGAGACGTCGCGATGAGGATAACGATGTTCGGCGGCCATTTCGACCCCGGCGTCGAGGCGCTCCGGGCGGCGCAGGCCGACTATGCCGAATTTCAGTACGGCGCACGGACGATGATGACGCTGGAGGCGCTCAATTACCTGGCCCGCTATCTGGCTGAGGTTCCGGGGCGTAAGAATCTGATCTGGTTTGCCAGCTCATTTCCGGTCATCATCTTTCCTAGCAGCGCGCAGAGCCAGACAATGAGCGAAGCACGGATATACGCAAGCGCGGTGAAGAAGACCGCCGACCTGATGACAGTATCCAGGGTTGCCGTCTACCCGGCGGGCGCCGAGGGAATGATGAACGATCACTGGATGGAGGCCGACAACGCGGGCTCGGGCCACGCAAGTGGAAGCCTCATGCGGGAGGTTTCCGGGGAGAATGGCGCCCGGGCGGACGAGATTGAGGCGATGAAGCAACTGGCCGACGATACCGGCGGCAAGGCTTTCTACAACACCAACGACCTGAACGCGGCCATGCAGCACGCCATCGACGATGGCTCCCACTACTACACGTTGGCCTATTCGCCCACCAACCAGAAGATGGACGGCAAGTATCGACGGATTGAAGTCAAGCTGATCGCAGGCAAATACAAGCTGGCCTATCGGCGAGGCTATAACGCCGACGACACGACAAAGGCGGAGGCCAAGCCTGAGTCTGATCCCCTGCAGCCGCTGCTGAAGTTCGGGTTACCCGGCGCTACCCAGGTCCTCTATGGAGTGCGCGTGGTTCCGGCCGCGCCGCAGCCCGCGCCCAATGCAACCAGGGCAGGGAAGAATCCCAAACTTGCCGGCCCGGTGACGCGCTACAACGTCGACTTCATGATCCGCTGGACGGACGTGAAGCTCGATCCCACCCCGCAAGGCACGCATCGCGGCACGATTCAGATGGGCCTGATTGCCTATGATCGCGACGGCCACGCGGTGAACTGGGCGGGCGGCCTGCTGCGGCTGATCCTGAGCCCGGATGTCTACGCGGCGATTCAGAAGTCCGGCATTCCGGCGCACATGGAGATCGACCTGCCCAATACGGATGTCTACCTGGAGACCGGCGTCTATGATTGGGGCACGGGCAAAGCGGGAACGCTGGAGATTCCGATCCACTTCGTCCCCACGACGGCAGCTGCTACTGCTCCACAAGCAGCGCCCAGTAATAACTGAAGCCTGCCCGGTGATCTCTTACTTGCGTTCGCCGGAGCGCTTTCCTGCTCTGTTAGCCATGCGCCGGCTGGCAGCCGCCTGGGGACAATTCAAACAAATCGGCCTAACCAAGACTGGAATCAGGCCCTCCAATAAGTGGGGATGATTGCAGTTCTCCGAGACCGGAGATGAAATCCAAGGAGGGTCGGTTGCGCATTCGAAGTCCAGGAACTTGTTGAAATTCGCTATAACGCGGCGAATTTCAACAAGTTCCTGGAGCCAGTATCATCGGCTGCGCGTCTAACTCAGTAGAAGTGAGCCGCGTTGGGCTGCGGGCGGTGGCGACACCTCGAAAGGGGCAATTCGTATGAAGAAAACGGGAATGGCAATGTGGATGGCGACCGTGGCGCTGCTGATGGCCGCGCCGGCGTTTGCGCAGGAAGACAGTCATGCGGGTCAGGGACAGGCCGTGGTGACGGTTTTCGCCAAGCATACCGAGTTGGCTCCGAATGTTTCCCAGCAGGATGTCAGTGTCAAAGTGAATGGGAAAGAGTCCAGCGTGACAGGCTGGCTGCCGCTGCGGGGCGCGGACGACGGGCTGGAACTGGTGGTGCTGATTGACAGTTCGGCACGCAACCTCGGTCGCCAGTTCGACGAGATCAAGCAATTCGTCCAGGGCCTGCCCCCGCATACGAAGGTTGGCATCGGGTATATGGAGAATGGACGCGCGGCTTTGGCCGGTCCGCTGTCGGCAGACCACGCGCAGGTGTTGCGCGGGCTTCATCTGCCCGAAGGCGCGAGCGCCAGCCCCTACTTCTGCCTCTCCGACCTGGCCAAACACTGGCCTTCCGGGGAGCGGAGGACACGGCGTGAAGTGGTGCTGGTGACGGACGGCGTGGATCCCTACTACCAGCGATTCGATCCGGACGACGTGTATGTCCAGGCCGCAATCAACGATTCAGCGCGCTCGGGGCTGGTGGTCTACTCGATTTATTGGAACGGCCGGAACGGCGCCGGCCTTTCCCCGAATGAGATGGACAATGGCGGCCAGAGCCTCCTGCTTGAGGTGAGCCAGGCGACTGGAGGCAGGAGCTACTGGAATGGGACAGACAATCCGGTTTCGTTCCAGCCTTTTTTTCAGGATCTCGCCCGCCGTCTGGAGAATCAGTACAAACTCAGCTTTGCGGCTCAGCTGGACCGCAAGCCCGCTATCGAAACCATGAAGCTTAAGGTGAGCGGATTTGCCGCTGATGTCGATGCTCCGCAGCAGGTGTTTGTCGATCGGGCCGGCGCGGGGGCGGAATGAGACAAATGGAGTAGCTGCGGCAGAGTATGAGCTGCGGAGTTTGCGCAGTATCCTTGCGCCTCGCGCCGTGCTTGGATCGGGAGTTTTTTACGCACCCCAGGTTCGCACTTTCCCAGGTCTTCCGCCGCGGCGGACGAGACTTGGGGTCACCATCCTTTCATTTTGCCATCCAAGTCGGGCGTTCGACGCAAAGCGGCATGCTATCGCGGCCTGCTGTTCCGCCCTACGCAAAGTGCGAGAAGGATGGAGCGCTGGCATTTCCGCGGCTATAGCGATTCTCCAATTGCTATACCCCGAAACTACGACCGCAAGGTGGCTCGCGCGGCGAACCACCTTGCACAGGGTTGGCAAGTGTACGTGAATTGGAGAACGCTCCAATCAAAGGGTGGCCCGTCCACCTCTAAAACGTAAAGACCGGTCCAAATTCCACACGCTGGTCCTGCCAGATGCGGGATGGCTTTGCCGCAATGGTCCAGAAGTTGCCCAGCTCGGGGATGGCGCGAGAGCCGTAATGTGTCGGCTCGAGTCCAAAAACGCACCATTGGTTAATCTTGTAGTACAGGGTTGCGCCAATAAACTCGCTCCCGATCATTGGGATACCCAACCCCTGGCCAAGCTGGTTCGGGCCTGCTCCGTCGAGTAACCCAAGCTGCATGGCGGCATCCCTGTGCACAAGCTGGTCCTTGCCAGCGTGCAGGTAGAGTTGCCAGCCCGCGTTGTAGCCCTTCGGATTGGCATTGAACCAGCGCGAAAGCGGTAGCCCGACCTCAACGAATCCGCCATAGTCGCGCACTCCATGCTCGGGAGCGACTGCAACGTTGGCGGAGGGGCAGGTGCCCGTGCCCGGATTGACGTTGCAACCCAGCAGGGCAAAGCCGGAGAGCGTGCCAGCGACGTTATCCAGACCGGTGCCCAGGAAGAAGGGCGCCGGAGTTCCGCCGTTTGCGTTAACCAGGGGAATTGGGGATAGACCGAGTGTGTCGGTATAGTTGGTCGTGAGTTGGCCGCCCAGCTCCTGGCGCATATCGGCGCCTCGATAGCCGCTCAAAACAAAGGTGAACCAACGGGTGGGCAATTGCACCGCAATCTGGTTGCCATACATGGTGCTGCTGGCGGTATAGCCCTTGGCCAACGGAGTGCCGGCGACCAAGGCGGTTGGATATTCGTCACCGATAAGGTCTTGGGCGGTGTTGGGAACGATGGACGTGCGGCGCCCGTACATTCCGCTCCAGAAGATTTGCGCGGGAGCGATTGCGGGGGCCCTGTCGAGTTGGAACTGGAAAGTCAAACCGGCGTTCAATTCAGGATGGTCCGAGTCGGCGCCTTGGCGCTCAGCCTCGCCGACCTGGCTCAGGAAGCCGGCGGTCGATGAGACCCCGGGGGGACAGTAGACATTTGCCAGAGTGCAAAAGGAGAGCTTCTCCACCTGGCCCGAACTCGGCATCATGATCGCAAATTCAGGCGAGAGCTTGAAACTGCGCGAAGAGCCGCCCAGCTTCTGAACAACCCCGAAACGGAACTGCGTGGAGCGGTTGTAGATGGCGCCGTAGCTGGCGGCGTTCCAGGTCGTATCGAGCATGTTGGGCAGCGCCTTGGAGCCGAACAGCGTCCAGTCCTGTCCACCGACGAAGAACGCGCTGGTCCTGTCCGTCGCGCGGTAATCCACGCGCACGTAAGCCAAACGCAAGCGCAGGTTGGGGTTGCGAATCGAGGTGACGTCGGCGTTATCGGACTCATTGAAGTTGCCTTCGAAGTCCGCCTCGATGCGGCCGGTGAGAACCAGCTTCTGAGAAAAGGAAGGCCATTCGAGACTGATTCCGATGCGGCTCTGGCGTGCTTTCATGTGGAACTCGGGGTCGGCATTCGGGCCCGTGTTGCTGCCGGGCAGCAACATGAGGCCGGCGGGAATGGGGAAGTCGTCGCCATTGGGCGAACTGCTGTCCTGCTCCGCGGTTCCTTTGATGAAGCCGTAGGGCGTGAACGTCACCTGGCCAGCCTTAAGACCCAATAAACCACCGGATTGGGGAGGGTCCAAGCCCAGCACGCGCACGGGAACAACCGCCGCAGCTACGGACGGCGCGGGGGGCTTCGATTCCACTACGCGTAGCGGCGTGGGGGCAGCTTGCGGCGCAGGCGCAACGCTCGCAGCCGGGGCCGCGATAGCGGACAAGTCCGCTGCGGTCAATACACCCTTGCGAGTGAGGGCTTCAACCAGGAGTTGAAGCTCGGTTTCGGGGGCCGCGTTGCGCATGGCATTGGCCTCGGAAGGTGTGAGCACCCCTTTCTTCACGAGCGCATCGAGCAACGCCGTCACATTCACAGCGCTTGTGGGCGAGGCTGGCTTTGGGGTCGAACTGGGACTTGAATCCGGGGTTGCCGCAGCGGTCCCAACTTCCGCGCCGGTTGCGCTCGGCGCATTTCCATTTACTGTTCCGGCATTGTTGTTTTGCGCAACAATGGGTCCGATCGCCATGGCCAGAATGGCCAAAACCAACAGGCACACACTCAGTTTCCGCATGGACGGTCTCACTTTCAGTTTCCAAATTGACATTGATTTCTAGTTCTAGCTTGACACACCTGGGTGCGGAACCAGGCCGGAATCGCCTTCCTTAATTTCATCGCGCTCTCCTCGCTGATCTCCGACATCACCGGACAGACCAACCTGTCCAGCCTCGCCTTGAGCCTGCAATCGGTGGTTGGCCGATTCAAGTTCAACAGCCAAAGCGAGCGCCAACGGGCCGCCTTGCGATAACTGGTAGACTTACCGCAGATGATCCTCCCGTTTGTCCGCGAAATTTTTGCGGAGCTGGAGCACTCTCCGGGATTTGAGCGCGTACGAAGGCATCTGAGCCTGGGTGCGGGGCGGAGACGTGTATCCGGGCTGACGGCGACGGCGCGGTCGATCTATCTGCCGCTGATGGCGCACGCGGCCCGCCAGCCGGTGATTGTGGTGGTGGCCGACAACAAGGCTGCCGAGGCGCTGGAACCGCTGTTGCGCGCGTGCTGCGAGCTGACCGGCGCGGTGAACCCTGCGCAAGTGGTGCGGCTGCCTGCTCACGATGTGCTTCCTTTCGAAAATCTATCTCCTCATCCGGATGTGCAGGAGCAGCGGGCGGCGGCGTTGTGGAAGCTGGCTACCGGGGCAGTCGAAATCCTGATTGCGCCGGTGGAGGCGGCGGCGCTGAAGCTCTTCGGCCGCGACTACTACGCCGGGCTGGCTGTGACGCTCAAGCGCGGCGAAGAAGTGGACGTGGAGGTGCTGACGGGGCACCTGGCCAGCGTGGGCTATACCCAGATGGACCTGGTGGAGATGCCGGGGCAGTTTACGCGGCGGGGCGGGATTCTGGACGTGTACTCGCCGGAGGCCGACCGGCCGGTGCGCATCGAGTTCTTCGGCGACGAGATTGAAACGATTCGCAAGTTCGACCCGGAGACACAGCGCTCGCAGTCCGGGTTGGACGAAGCGCAACTGCTGCCGCTGACGGAGACGCCGGTGACCGAGCAGTTGCTGGCCGCGGTGCATGGGCGTCTGAGCCGGCAGCGCGTGGAAGGCCGAGGCGCGGATGAGGACGAGGAGATGGCTGCCGGGCTGGCCGCTGCGGGCGGGGTGAGCGTCTTTCCGGGGTGGGAGTTTTTCTCCGCGGTGGCAGGGGCGGATAGGTCGCTGCTAACTCTGCTGCCTAAGTGCGCGCTGTTTGTCGAAGAGCCGGCGATGGTGCGCAACCAGATTGATCGCTGGTGGAACAAGGTGGAACAGCGGCATGACCGGTCGGCGATGGGGTCGCTGATCAGGCCGGAGGACATCTATCTGCGGCCTGAAGTGCTGCAGGCCGCGCTTGACGCGCACGTGGGGCTGGATTTGGATCAACTGGGCGCGGTGGACGTACTCGAGGAGGACCGCACGCTGGGCGAGATCGAATTGAACACGCGGCCGACGCTCAGGTTTCATGGGTCGATTCCGGCGCTGACCGAGCAACTGCGGGCGCTGATGGAGGCCCAGACGCGGATTGTGCTGGCCGCGCCGCATCAGGGCGACGTGGAGCGGTTGGCCACGGTGCTGCGCGAGTACCAGATTCCTTACAGGCTGGGCAGCCGTAATCCGCATCCCGGCGAGACAATGCTGGATGAGGGCAGTTACCTGGCCGGCGACCTGCGCGTGCCGGTGATTGTGCGCACGCCGATCGCCGCGGGAGTTAGTTTTCTTGACTCGAATCTGATTCTGTTCGGGGCCAACGACCTTTCCGACGATGTGGATGTGGCGGCGCGGTTCGAGCCGAAGCGATCGAAGACGGCGGCGTTTGTCTCCGATTTCCGCGACCTTGCGATTGGCGATTACGTGGTTCACGTGGAACACGGGATTGCGCAGTACCAGGGGCTGAAGGAGATTGTGCAGGACGGGCTCCCGGTGGAATTCATGATCCTGGAGTTTGCTGAAGCTGCCAAGTTATATGTTCCGCTCACTCGGCTGGATCTGATTCAGAAGTACCGTTCCACGGACGCGGGACCGGCGCCGGTGCTGAACAGGCTTGGCTCGCAGCAGTGGACCAAGACCAAGGCGCGTGTTCGCAAGGCCATGCAGGACATGGCCGGGGAGTTACTGAAGTTATATGCCGAGCGGACCACCGCGCAGGGCACGGCCTTCTCGAAGGACAACGAGTTTCAGCGGGAGTTTGAGGACTCGTTCGACTATAGCGAGACGGACGATCAGATCTCGGCGATCCGGGCCATCAAGTACGACATGGAATCAGCCACGCCGATGGACCGGCTGCTGTGCGGCGATGTGGGCTATGGGAAGACGGAGGTGGCGATGCGGGCGGCGTTCAAGGCCGTGCAGGACGGCAAGCAGGTGGCGGTGCTGACGCCGACTACGATTCTAGGCTTTCAGCACTATGAGACATTCAAGAAAAGATTTGCGCAGTTTCCCATCAACGTGGAAATGATTTCGCGCTTCAGAACGAAAAAGGAACAGAAGCTGATTGTGGAGCGCGTGGAGACGGGCAAGGTGGACATCCTGATCGGCACGCACCGGCTGCTGTCGAAGGACATCAGCTTTCAGGACCTGGGGCTGCTGGTGGTGGATGAGGAGCAGCGCTTTGGCGTGCGCCACAAGGAGCGGCTGAAGCAGATGCGCAAGGAGATCGACGTGCTGGCCATGAGCGCCACGCCGATTCCGCGGACGCTGCACATGTCGCTGGTGGGGCTGCGGGACATGAGCGTGATCGAGACGCCGCCCAAGGACCGGATGGCCATTCAAACGGTGGTGGCGAAGTTCGACGAGAAGATTGTGCGCTCGGCGGTGGAGGTTGAGCTGGAGCGCGGCGGGCAGGTTTATTTTGTGCACAACCGCGTGGAGTCGATCTATGAGATTGCCGCGAGGATTCAGGAGCTTGTGCCCGCGGCGCGCGTGGCCGTGGGTCACGGGCAGATGAGCGAGACGGAGCTGGAACGCGTGATGCTGGCCTTCATGCGGCACGAGTATGATGTGCTGGTGGCGACGACGATCATCGAGAACGGGTTGGACATTCCGCTGGCCAACACGATTCTCATCAACCGCGCGGACCGGCATGGGCTGGCCGAGTTATACCAGTTGCGCGGGCGCGTGGGCCGGTCGAATCGAAGGGCTTATGCGTATCTGCTGATTCCGCCGGAGAACGAGCTGACGGAGATTGCGCGCAGACGCCTCGAGGCGCTGAAGGAGTTCAGCGACCTGGGCGCGGGATTCAAGATTGCGGCGCTGGACCTGGAGTTACGCGGCGCCGGGAACATGCTGGGAGGGGAGCAGAGCGGGCACATCGAGGCGGTGGGATTCGAGCTGTACACCTCGATGCTCGAGGCCACGGTGAAGGAGATGAAGGGCGAGACGAGCGAGGAGCGGCCCGCCACGCAGCTCAACCTGGGCATTGCGCTGCGCATCGACGAGAGTTATGTGCCGGAAGAGAATCAGCGGCTGCGGCTCTACAAGAAGATTGCCGGGGCAACGAGCGAGGAGGCGGTGAACGAGGTGCGCGCGGAGATGGAAGACCGCTTTGGCGCGCCGCCCGACGCGACGGTGTACCTGCTGGAGGCGGCACAGTTGCGTCTGGAGTGCGAGCGGATGGGCATTGCGCAAATCGATCGGCGGCGCGGCGAACTGCAGATTCGATTTATGGAACATGCGGCGGTCGATCCGCAGGGCCTGATGCGATTGGTGGAGCGGAATGCAAAGCGCGGCGCGCAGTTCACGCCCCAGGGGCTGTTGAAGTATCCTTTGGCTGCCACGCGGAGCGACGAAGTTCTGCTCGAAATTCACGAAGTGCTTGCCAGCCTGGCGCCGGCGCCGGTGAACGCATAGAAATAGAAAGATAGTCTCGGTGCAGAGAGGAAATATGAAAAAGTTCGTTGTGCTGTTTGCGATTGGAGTTGGTATGTCTTTGGCGATGAATGCTCATGCCGTGAAGGAAGATTGGAAGCAGCAATTGGCGAGGACTACCGACGAGTACTTCGATCAGGTGTACTTCCACTACTCGCCGACCAGCGGCACGCAGGTTGGCTATCACCAGTACGACGCGCAGTTGGAGGATTACTCGCGCAAAAACATCGACGCGGAGATTGCCGCGCTCAAGAGTTTTGAAAAGCGCATTGAGGCGATTCGTCCCGATGCTGCCGCGGCCGATCTGGTTCCGCGCAGCGACCGGGAGATTGTTCTGTCCAACATTCGCTCCGAACTGCTGACGCTGGAGACGATTCGGCCGTGGGAAAAGAACGCGGACAACTACTCGAGCGCCTGCGCGAATGGGGCGTTTGTGCTGATGGAGCGCAAGTTCGCTTCGCCGGACGAGCGGCTGCGGTCTCTGGTGGCGCGGGAAAAGCAGATGCCGGCGCTACTCGATGCCGCGCGAGTGAACCTGAAGAATCCGCCGCGCATCTACACCGAGATCGCCATCGAGCAGTTGCCGGATATCGTGAGCTTTTTTCAGCACGATGTGCCGCTGGCTTTTTCCGATGCGAAAGACCTGGCGTTGAAGGCGGAGTTTGCCGAGACCAATGCGGCAGTGATTGCCGCGCTGAATAGCTATCTTGGCTGGCTTAAGACGGACCTGCTGCCGAAGTCGAACGGGGACTTCCGCATTGGGGCTGAGGCGTTTTCAAAGAAGCTCCAATACGACGAGATGGTGGATTTGCCGCTGGACAAGCTGCTGGAGATCGGCTGGGCCGATTTGCGCAGGAATCAGGAGCGCTTCAACAAGGTTGCGAAAGAACTTGAGCCGGAAAAGACGCCGGGCGCGGTGCTTGAAGAACTGGGAGAGAATCATCCTGCGCCCGATCATCTGCTGGACAGCTTCCGCGCTACCTTTGACGGACTGGTGAGCTTCATCCGCGCACACCGCATTGTTACAATTCCTTCGGATGTGCGGCCGATTGTGGAGGAGACGCCGCCCTTCATGCGCGCGACGACCTTTGCCAGCATGGACACGCCGGGGCCGTTCGAGACGCACGCGACAGAGGCTTATTTCAACGTGACGCTGCCCGATCTCAAGATGAAGCCAGAAGAGGTCGAAGGTTACATGCACTCCTTCAACATTGGTACGATCATTTCGACGGCGGTACACGAGGCTTATCCGGGACATTACATCCAGTTCCTCTGGTTGCCGCAGGCGCCCAGCCGGGTGCGCAAGCTGCTGGGAACGAACACCGATATCGAGGGCTGGGCGCACTACACCGAACAGATGATGCTGGACGAAGGGTATGGACAGCCGGGAGCGGGAGCGAAGGACGAGCGCGAGTCGAAGTTCCTGCGCCTGGGGCAACTGCAGGATGCGTTGCTGAGGAACGCGCGCTTTATTGTGGGCATCGAGATGCACACCGGCAAGATGAGTTTCGACGAGGCTGTGGTGTTCTTTCAGAAGGAAGGGTACCAGTCGAAGGAGACGGCCACGGTGGAGACCAAGCGCGGGACCGGCGATCCGACTTATCTCTACTACACGCTGGGCAAGCTGGAGATCATGAAGCTGCGCGAAGACTTGAAGAAGAAGCAGGGCGCGGCTTTCTCGCTTGAGGAGTTCCACAATAGCTTCCTGCGCCAGGGATTTCCGCCGATCAAGATTGTGAGGGAGGCGCTGCTGGGAGACGATTCGCCGGCGCTGTAGGGCATGGGAGTGCGATCGGTCTCCCACCCTAGCCGCAACAAGTCGCCGCGGCGACACGCGGCGAGGGTAGGGCGCCCGGCTTAGGGTTTTGTCGAGATGAGGACGATGAAATGAGCAAACATGTACGGAAGGCGGTCTTTCCCGCGGGTGGGCTGGGAACGCGGTTTTTGCCGGCCACCAAGGTGATTCCGAAGGAGATGCTGGCGCTGGTGGACAAACCCATCATCCAGTACGGGGTGGAAGAGGCGGTTGCGTCGGGGATCGAGCACATTATCATCATCACCGGGCGCGGCAAGGGCGCCATGGAAGACCACTTCGACAATAGCTTTGAGCTGGATGCAACCCTGGAACGGCGGGGCAAGCAGGAGTTACTGGCGGTGTCGCGCGGCGTCTCCACGCTAGCGCAGATCAGTTATGTGCGCCAAAAGGAACCGCTGGGCCTGGGCCACGCCGTGCTTTGCGCCAAGGAACTGGTGGGCGATGAACCGTTTGCCGTCCTCCTGCCCGACGATGTAATCGATGCCGCGGTTCCTTGCCTCAAGCAGATCATCAATGTGTTCGGCGAAAAGGGCGGTTCTGTGCTGGCGACGCAGACCGTCGAGGGCCCTGGAATCAGCGCGTATGGCGTGCTGGCCGGCGCGCGGGACCCGGTGAATGAGCGGATTTTCAACTGCACCGGCATGGTGGAGAAGCCGAAGTTCGAAGATGCGCCGTCAAAGCAGGCGATTATCGGGCGCTATGTGCTGACGCCGCGGATTTTCGCGTTGCTGGAGCAGACCACCGCTGTGCCCGGCGGCGAGATCCAACTGACCGACGGTATCCGGGCGCTGCTCAAGGAAGAGAAGGTCTATGGCTATACCTTTCAGGGCAAGCGGTTCGATGCCGGCGATAAGTTCGGCATGTTGCAGGCCACGGTCGAGTTTGCGCTCAAGCGCAGCGATCTTGGGCCGCAGTTCCGCGAGTATTTGAAGGGGCTGAAGCTGTAGGGCGGTTCACGCCTTCCATTTAATATTGCAGCCGATGGAGGGGTGCTGGTTCTTGGGGACGGGCTTGCCCGCAAGGACAAGGCCGATGGTGGCGCGCAGGTCCTGGCCGGTTACGGGAACTCCGTTGCCGGGGCGGCTGGAATCGAACTGGCCGCGATAAACCAGGCGGAAGCCGGCGTCGAAGAGAAATAAGTCCGGAGTGCAGGCGGCCTTGTAGGCATTAGCCACGGCCTGCGTTTCATCGTATAAGTAGGGGAAGACAAAGCCGTAGGTTGCAGCCTGCTGCTTGAGTCCGGCGGGGCTGTCGGCGGGGTGAGTGGTCGCATCGTTGCTGCTGATGGCTACGATAGCGACCGGCTGGCCGTCGTAGTCTGCGCCCAGCTTCGCCAGTCCCTTCTCGATGTGCTTTACATAGGGGCAATGGGCACAGATGAACATGACCAGCAACCCTTTTTGCCCGCGAAAGTCGTCGCGGCGGACGGTCTTGCCGGTCACTACGTCGGTGAGTGCAAAGTCGGGGGCCATGGTGCCCAGTTCCAGCATGGTGGATTCGGTAAGTGACATGGGAATATCTCCTCAAAGATGCTGTTAACTAGTTGGGTTCCGCCCTGCTTGAGCGGCGATCCCTTCCATTTTCGCTAAAACAGCGGCGTCTGTCTTCCCGGCATGGTCAGTCCGAAGTGCTCATAGGCCAGGCGCGTGGCTACGCGGCCACGGGGTGTACGGTCGAGGAATCCGATCTGGATGAGGAAGGGCTCGTAGACTTCTTCCAGGGCGTCTTCCTCCTCGGCTAGGGTTGCGGCCAGCGTGCCCAGGCCGACCGGCCCGCCGTCGTACTTCTGCATGATAGCCAGCAGCAACCGGCGGTCGATCTCGTCGAAGCCGTGGGCGTCCACTTCCAGCATGGTGAGGGCGGCATTGGCCGTGGGGCGGTCGATTGTTCCCGAGCCGCGCACCTGGGCGTAGTCGCGCACGCGGCGCAACAGGCGGTTGGCGATGCGCGGGGTGCCGCGTGAGCGCAGGGCGATCTCGGCCGCGCCGTCCTGGTCAATGGGTATCTGCAACACCTCGGCGGAGCGGCCAACGATAACGCGGAGTTCCTCCTCCGTGTAGAACTCCAGGCGCAGCAGAATGCCGAAGCGGGACCTCAAGGGTGAAGAGAGCAGGCCGGGCCGGGTGGTGGCGCCGATGAAGGTGAAGGGACGGAGTTCCATGACGTGGGTGCGCGCCGCAGGGCCCTGGCCGATGATAATGTCCAGCTTGTAGTCCTCCAGCGCCATGTAGAGCTTTTCTTCCAGGATCGGCTGCATGCGGTGAATTTCGTCGAGAAAGAGCACCTGGCGCTCGCGCAGGTTGGTCAGGATGGCGGTCAGGTCGCCCTGAATTTGCAGGGCCGGCCCGGAGGTCTGCTGGAAGCCGACATCGAGCTCGTTGGCAATGATGGTGGCCAGGGTGGTTTTGCCCAGGCCGGGAGGGCCGAAGAGGAGGACGTGATCGAGGGCCTCGCCGCGGGATTTGGCGGCTTCCAGCGCGATGACCAACTGCTCCTTGGCCTTCGACTGGCCGATAAACTCGCGCAGCCAGCGGGGGCGCAGTTTGAGTTCAAAGCCCTGCTCTTCGTCGGCGCGCGCGGCGCTGACCAGCCGTTCGGGAGTGTTGTCGCGGGCGATGGCCATACTGAGGAGAGTCTAACGGCTGTTGGCCGCAGGGGCAACATGTGGCTGCCTGGCGCCCGGTATTCCGTCCAAGGCGGGATCGCCCCCGCGCCTGTCCAACCGGGACGGATTTTGGATTGACACGGGAGCCGCCCGGCGATATGCTCATTTAGCATATCTTTCAACCAATTGCGGCAGAATTGCTGGAGCGCTCGGTCATGGATCGGCTGGAGCGAGTTGGTTGAAAGCGCGAGGAGACCAACGATGTTCGATCGTTTTCGTCTGGGCACATTGCTGTTAGGCTGCCTTGTCGTGCCGTTTATCGGTTGCGGCAGCGCTACTGGGGTAGATTCGATTGCGGTTACGCCTGCGACCGTGACCCTCCCGGGGGTAGGCCTCACTGCGCAACTTACGGCCACGGCGACCATCAACCATGGAAGTCATCCCGCGACCTATGAGGATGTGACAGACCAGGTGACCTGGAGCACCAGTTCCAAGAATTTTGCAACTGTGAGTACTTCCGGACTGGTCACCTCGATTGGCCCAGGCACCGCACAGATCACGGCCAGCATGAATGGGTTTACCGGAGTTGTTTCCTCCAGCGCTACCGTCACAGTGACTGTAAGTGGAAGCGGAGGCACAAACGGGGAGCCTCTGGTTTCGATCGCCATTGTGCCGAGCTCGCTTACAACCGATAATTTGTTGGGTACCGGACAGTTTCTAGCCTACGGAACCTTCTCGACGGTTCCAACCTTGATGGACATCTCGAACGGGTTCTACCATGCTGATTTCCCTACCCCCAGTTGCACAGCTGCTCTCGCTGCTACTGGTACTTCTCCCTGCACGTTGGTTCCAGTCACCTGGATCTCCGCCGCGCCCAATATCTTCCCGGTCAGCTCCGGCGGGGCTGCGGGGTCCAATGGCGGACTTGTCACCGCCTATGGCTCTGGAAATGCGGTCATCTATGCCCAATCGACGAACCCAGATGGCACTCTTGTTAACAGCCCGACAGTGACGTTCAATTGCCCCCTCGCACTACCCACCTACAACAGCTCCGGTGTTATGACCAACCCCGGTACGTGTAATGAAGATACGATAGCATCAGGACTACTGGTGACGCTGACCGTCTATAACGCAGGCTTGAATACCACTAACTGGCTGGTAACCGCTCCGTCAGCCACAGGAACGCCGGACGTGATTCATTGCGGCCCCGGCTCGACCTCTGGCGGCTCCGTATGCACGGCAACCTATCCCGTAGGCACTACCGTGACCTTGACTGCCCCAGCCCAAGCGGGTGTTTCCTTCGGCGGATGGTCCTGGAACTGTGAGAATCAAGGAACAGTCACCGCGGCGGGACCAAACACCTGCACGGTTTATCTTGGAAAGATCGATCCTAACACCGGTATTTACATGTCCAACCAATCCGTTGGAGCCATCTTTAACTGATCTCGTAACCATGGCCAGGAAAGCCGCTCTTCGGGGCGGCTTTCCTGCGTTTGCAGGTAAAATTCAGCCTTGCCAGGGAGTTCCACACGCCGCTTGCAGACCCGCAGAGATGAAGAGGCGGATTGCGGCAAATGCGGGGAATGACGCTTAGAGCCGAACCAGTGTTACTTTGTCCTGTTGAGTTTTGTGCAGGGTCGCCGCTTCCTCCGCCCCAGCGACGAAGACCTGTCTCTTCACCCCAGCGAGCAAGAATTGTTCGCCGGGGACCCCGAGTCGCCGGGGACCACGGCCTGATGATCGCGTCGACTTGAACGCCGCGCTTCCGGGATACATCTGCTCTGGTTCCGCTGTAGACTGGTGAGGTTCCATTGAGCATGATGACCCGCTGGTTCGGAATCCTTCGCCGCTTTCACTTTAATCTGCCGCAGCGCATAGCGGCGGGGTTGCTGGCGATTTTTCTCATCCAGGGGCTGTGGCTCACCAGCCACCAGACGCTTACCGATCGCGATTACCAATATGCGCGTTGCGGGCGCGAGATGTGGGAGCGGCCGTCGCCGCTGGCCGGCTACTTTACCACCTGCGGCAATATTCACGACGGGATTCTGGCCTACCGGCTGGCGGGGCTGCCGCTGACGCTGAACCTGATGGTGGAGCGGGGGCTGGACCTGTTCCGCAAGCCCGAGGATCGTGTGGTGCAGGCCGGAGGAGAGCTTTCCGCGTGGGAGCTGCGCCACCAGCTTACCCACATCCTGCTGCTCGAGCGGCTGCCGTTCTTGCTGGCCGGGTGCCTGCTGGGCGGCGGCCTGTGGTGGGTCACGCGGCGGCTTTACGGCAACCTGGGCGGCTACACTGCGCTGGCGCTCTACTGCTTTTCTCCCGCGGTGCTGAAGGCCTGCGTGGCGCCCAACCCCGAGGTGCTGGCGACGCTGGGGGTCTATGGCGGCGTGTACACCTGCATGGGCGTGGCCCATGCCATGCAGGGGCCACGGCGCAAATGGCGGCCGCGAATCGTGCTGCTGACAGCGGCCTTTGGACTGGCGGCGGCCTCCCACATTGCCTCGCTGCCGGTGGCGGCGCTGCTAGGGCTGGCGGCCATGCTGTGGGTGGCCGAGGGGCGCAGGAGCCAGGTGCTCCCGGTGGTGCTCATCGCCGTGGCCGGGGCGCTGCTGCTGGTGTTTGCCTGCTACGGGTTTTCCCCGGATGCCTTCAGTTATGTTTTCCGCTCGGCGGCGGGGTTTCTGTGGGTCTCCATCGATCCGGCCAGGCGGTTCTTCTCTACGCTGGCCAATGCCGGGATCACGGTGGCCTCCGGGGCCGCTGTGGTGCTGTTCCTGGGCCTGGGCAGGTCGCGGTACTTTGGCAACACGGCGCCGTTGGTCTGCGCGCTGGTTTTGATGGTTCTTGTCATGACCGGCGCTCCGGGGAGTCCCTGGCTGTGGGCGCTGCCGTTTCTGCTCACGTTTGTGGGCGGGGTCTTCGCCGACGCCTACGAAGGGGCGCGGGGACGGCTGGCTCTGGGCGCCGCCGGAGCCATTGTGCTGCTGCAGGCGGTCTTCTGCGTACTGAGCTTGCCGGGGCTGCTGTAGGGGCGGGAAATCGGGGTTGCGGCTGAGGCTTTTTCTGGCCTGTGGCGGTAAAAAAGGCCAAAAAGAAGGCCGGCAACGCGGCCAAATCCAAGCCCAAAATCCGCCGCGCGGCTTGAGCTTTTGGGGGCTTCAAAGCAGGTGTCCTAAAGAAGCCATAAAATCAAGCAAAATAAGGACTTATTTGCATGATTTTGCCTTGCTGAAACCCTCTTTGAAGAGATAAAATAGAAGCATAGCCCGCGGACTCCGGCCCCGCTTTCACCGGATCCTTTCTGCCGCCTTCCGGCGGGCTTAAAACCCTTATGGCAGACGATCAAAATCCCCAACTCCCTCTCGAAGGTGGAACTCCGCCCAACAGCGGCACGAACCTAATTCCTATCAACATTGAAGAGGAGATGCGCCGCTCCTATCTCGACTACTCGATGTCGGTGATCATCGGACGCGCGCTGCCGGATGCCCGCGACGGGTTGAAGCCCGTGCACCGGCGGGTGCTCTACACGCTCAGCGAGATGGGCCTGGAGTACAACAAGAAATACGCCAAGTGCGCCAAGGTAGTGGGCCAGGCGATGGGCGTCTACCATCCGCACGGCGATTCGGCCATCTACGACACGCTGGTGCGCATGGCACAGCCGTTTACGTTGCGCTATACGCTGGTGGACGGGCAGGGAAACTTCGGCTCTGTGGATGGCGATCCGCCGGCGGCGATGCGTTACACCGAGTGCCGCCTGGAGCGCCTGGCCGGCGAGTTGCTGGCTGACATCGAGATGGAGACGGTGGATTTTACGCCGAACTACGACGAGTCCACGCTTGAGCCCACGGTGCTGCCCACGCGAATTCCCAATCTCATCGTGAACGGCTCGAGCGGCATCGCGGTGGGCATGGCCACCAACATCCCGCCGCACAATTTAACTGAAGTAGTGAACGCGGCCATCGAGTTGGTCAAGAATCCCGAAACAGCGCACAACCGCGATGCGGCGCTGGCCATCGTGCTGAAGCACGTGCAGGGGCCGGACTTCCCCACCGGCGCGTTCCTCTACGGCAAGAGCGGGATTCCGCAGGCGTACAAGACCGGGCGCGGCCGCTTCCTCATGCGCGCCAGGACCGCCCTCGAAAACCTGACTAAGGAAAAACAGGCCATCATCGTCACCGAGATTCCTTACCAGGTCAACAAGTCCAAGCTCATCGAGCGCATCGCCGAGTTGGTCAACGACAAGATCATCGACGACATCGGCGACGTGCGCGACGAGAGCGACCGCGACGGCATGAGGATCGTCATCGAACTCAAGCGCGGCGCGCAGCCGGAGATCGTGCTCAACCAGCTCTACAAGAACACGCAGATGCAGGAGAGTTTCTCCATGATCTTCCTGGCGGTGCTGAACGGGCAGCCGCGGGAGTTGGGACTCGATCAGGCCATTCGCTGCTTCATCGATCACCGCATCGACGTCGTCCAACGCCGCACCGTCTTCCTGCTGCGCAAGGCCCGCGAGCGCGAGCACATTCTGGAAGGCTACAAGATTGCGCTCGACAATCTCGATACGGTCATCCGCATCATCCGCGCTTCGGGTTCGCGCGCCGAGGCTCGCGAGAACCTGTATGCCTGGGGCAAGGGCACGGAGATTGTGGTTTCGCTGGGCCGCGAGCGGCTGCCGCACGAGGAGAAGGGCCTGACGCTGCGCCAGATCGATGCGATTCTGGAGTTGCAACTCTACCGGTTGACCCAGCTCTCCATCGAAGAGCTGCTCAACGAGTTGAAGCAGGTTCGCGAAAGGATCGCCGAGTACGAATCAATCCTGACCAGCGAGAAGAAGCTGCGCACGGTGATCGTCAAGGAACTGGAAGAGGTTCGCGACAAGTACGGCGACGCGCGGCGCACGCTGATCATCGACGAGAGCGCCGAGTTGCAACTCGAAGACCTGATCGCCGACGAGCAGGTCGCGGTCACCGTGAGCCACCAGGGCTACCTGAAGCGCACGCCCATTTCCATCTATCGCCAGCAGCGGCGCGGCGGCACCGGGCGCATGGGAATGAAGACGCGCGAGGAGGATTTTGTCGCGCAGTTGATCGTGGACTCGACGCACTCGTTTCTGTTGTGCTTCACCAACACCGGCCGCGTCTACTGGCTCAAGGTCTATGAGATTCCCGACGTGGGCGCGGCGGGCAAGGGCAAATCGATTCAGAGCCTGCTCGATTTGCAGCAGGGCGAAAACGTGCGGGCCATTCTGCCCGTGCGCGATCTGGAGGAAGAGGGCAAGTTCATCTTCTTTGCCACGCAGAAGGGAACGGTGAAGAAGACGCCGCTCAAGGACTTCTCGAACGTCATGTCGCGCGGCATTATCGCCATCGGCATCGATGATGGGGACGAGCTGGTCAAGGCGCGCATCACCGACGGCAGCCAGATCATCTTTCTCGCCACGCATCTGGGCATGGCCATTCGCTTCGACGAGAACGATGTCCGCTCGATGGGCCGTCCCGCCTATGGTGTGCGCGGCATCGACCTCGCCAAGAACGATTACGTGGTCGGCGTCGCGGTCACGCCCAAGGAGCACGCGCCGGGCGAGTACCGGATTCTCGTGGTCACTGAAAACGGCTTCGGCAAGCGCACCGATGTGGAGAAGTACCGCCTGCAATCGCGTGGCGGCAAGGGCGTGAAGAACATGGCCGTCACCCCGCGCATCGGCCGCGTCAGCGGCATTCAACTGGTCGATGACACCTCGGAGCTGATGGTCATCAGCCAATTCGGCAAGATCATCCGCATCGACACCAAGACCATCCGCGCCGCCGGTCGCGCCACGCAAGGTGTTCGCCTGCTCAACCTGGAGGCCGACGACAAGGTAGCCGCCGCCGTCATCATCCCGCCCGATGAGTTGAACGGCAACAACCACGACGAGCCGACGCTGTTGCAGTAAGGACTGCGCGTTCAGCGATACGCCCAGGTCTCAAATGCGAGACCTGGGCGCCCACCTTGAAGAGATTCATAGCCTCTTCAGCTTTGCCTCCAGATCCGGGATGTAGCTTACCTGGGCGTCCGGCTCCATCCGGCGGGCAGAGGCGATTGCCGCCTGCCAGCCTTGGCGGGCTTCGTCCTTTTTGCCGAGGGCGGCGGCGATGTCGCCCAGAGCGGTCTGGCTGATGATCTCCTCGGGGTCGATGGCTACGGCTTCAAGGGCCAGAGGCAGGGCCTCGGCAGGTTTGCCCGCGGCCAGCAGTTCGTTGGCGCGCTGAGCGCGGCTGAGAGCGGCGGCCTGGTTCATCGGGAAGTTGCCATGGTAGACGAGTACGCCGTAGTCGATCATCTCGTCCGGCTTGAGCGATTGGAAGGTGGTGTAGGGATTCAAGCGGCTGCTGGGCCATTCGCAGCCGCTCAGGTCGCCGGCGCTGATGAGCACACTCCCGTGGATCTCAGGCGGAACGATGTCTGACCCGCCCAACCATAAGGTATCGATGTTGGGCAGGGCGTGGCAGCGGATCCCGTAGACGGCGGGGTCGACCTCGGGGCGGGCGAAATAGGCGAACCAGCATTCTTCGCCGGGGTGACGGTCCTGCCACTCCTTGACCTGGAAAAGCTGCTGGCCCCAGTCTACGTTGGCGTCGCTGAGCAGGTTGTGGACGTTCGCGGGACCACCCCAGGCTTCGTTGGCGTAAGGGATGTAGTTGGGAAAAGCCGCCAGCGATGACGCGATGTGAGCGAGGACGAGCGCCGCCCCAACCCACGCCCAGCGCCTGCTGTTAGCGGCCAGGGCCGTGATGCCGCCCGCTGCCAGAATGAAGGTGAAGGCATCGGCCGGCAAAAGGTGCCGCGCGCCGATGTTCATTCCCGCCAGGATGGCGACCAGCAGATAGAAGCACGCCGGAATCAGCAGGAAAGCCAACTCGCGGCCCTTGCGCAGGCGGCCGGTGAGGATGGCCAAGGCAGCCAGCGCAATTAGCGCCAGCATGCCCAGTGTGGTTTTGATGAGGATGACGGCGGGGAAGTACCACCACTGCCCGTGAGCGTAGACCTTGCCGAAGATGAAGGTGGGGTAGAACTCGGCCATGCGCTTCACATCGACGAGTCCCATCAGGTAGGACTCGGGCAGCAGGTGCAGGCGGGCAATGGCCATGACCGCGGCGGCATCGAAATGGCTCAGCGGCGCGACGTAGTGTGCCAGTGAGGTGCTGAGCGTCAGGCCAGCGGGCCGCGCGGCGTAGCGGAAGCCATAGAAGGCCCATAGCACCAGCACTCCCATCACCACGATGGCCACGAAGGCGCCGCTCAGCCGCAGCGTCATCCTTCCGCGCGTTCCTTTGGGCGCGGCCAGAATCTCCCAGCCGATGAGCAGCAGCAGCATCGGCGCCAGCAGAATGCCTGAGTGCTTGGTGGCCAGCAGGAGGCCGGCAGCCACACCTGTCAGCAGCAATCGCAGGGGCGTCGGCTGCTTCACATAACGATAGAAACCGTAAATGCCGGCCAGAAAGAAGAGCGTTACGCCCATGTCGGTGGTGACCAGCGCCGAGTGGGCGATGATGTTGGGGTCGAAGACGGCCAGAACCAGAGCGATCATCGCGGCGGGCGTGCCAAACCACTCGCGGGCAGCAATGAAGACCAGGAGCGTGAGCGCCAGGGCCAGGCTGCCAACCACCAGCCTCATCCGGAAGACCAGGTGTTGGCTTGCGCCGTCGTTGCGGGCCAGAAAATCGCGGCCGTCCAGGTAAGCTTCGGCTTTGAAGTCGCGCCGGTGCAGTGGCGGAACCCAGAGGGCGCGGCCGAAGAGAGGCAGCGCGGCCAGCAGCTTGACCAGGGGCGGGTGTTCGGGATTCAGGCCATAGTCGCCTGTGTGACCCATCATGTAGCCGGCGAAGATGTGATCGTCTTCGTCGAAGGTGAGCGACTCACGGTGGACGACGAGAGCCATCTGCGTTGCCTGTACAGCAAGCAAAGCGATGACGGCCACCCATACCCATCTTCCTGCAACCCTCACGGTGGTTGGGACTCCTTGATGATGCGGATGTCAACCATTGTAGATGGTTACGCTTGTGAGGGAGATCGGGCGCTGAGTGGGCGGTTCACAGGCTCCAGTTATCGGACGAAGGCGCATCTGGCCAGGTACTGTGAAACGCAGGCGGATGCGCCTAAACTGAAGGTGCTCTGGATTCTCCGCACGCTCCTTCATGTGGCGGACTGTGTTGATTGTTCTTGTGCTGGCCGCACTTTCTGTGACCTCAGCCAATGGTGCGCCGGTTCCCCCGGCGCAGACGCACAAAAACGCCCCGGCCGCGACAACCTCCCACAATAAAACGCAACGCATGGCAGCCCATGCGATGAGGCGAACGGCGATGCCGCCGCCGCTGCGCGGGAGCTACGAATCGCTGGCGCGGCAAAACGAGAAGTCGGAGGCCGACGGCCTGGAGCGGATCGAGGATGAGGACGATCTGGCGGATCGCATTGCCCGCAACATGCTGGTGCCGGTGCCGGCCTCCGCTGCGCTGGCCGTGAACGGGAACCTGCCCGGGAACTACCGCTATTGCCGGCCGTGGACGGCGCTGTTTCTGTCCGACTTGGCGCGCACCCATGCGGCCGCGTTCCACCGGCCGCTCGATGTCAGCTCGGCGGTGCGGACGGTCGAGTACCAGAAGCGGTTGATAGAAACCAATGGGAATGCGGCGGCGGCCGAGGGCGACATCGTCAGTCCGCATGTGACGGGGGCGACCGTCGACATTGCCAAGCAGGGGCTGAGCCGGCAGGAAGTGGGCTGGATGCGGAGCCGGCTGCTGGCGCTGGAACAGGCCGGGAAGATCGACGTGGAGGAGGAGTTCCAGCAGTCCTGCTTCCACATCACCGTCTACAAAAGCTACATGCCGCCCATGCCGGCGCACAGGGCCGGGCAGCAGAAGACCGGACAAGGCAAGGCGGGACAGCGCAAGCGAGCGCGGCCCGGGACGGAGCCGCAAACTCCCGATGCCTCCGCCGGGATTGCTTCGCGGGGGCTGTAGAGGCTACGATTCTGCCGGCTCCCGGAGCGTAAATGGAAATTCATTGTGCCTTTTGCGCCCATCAAGGTTACAATCTCGAACAAGCCGGAAAGAGGCTTTGCGAAAGGCGGAATCATGAGCGAGATAGAAGTTCAACCGGCGGCCGGGTCAGCCCCCCAGGGCTCCGGTCTGTCCCAGTGGCAGCGCGTTGCGAACACATTCTCCGCGCCGTCGAAGACCTTTGAAGACATCAAGCGCGGCAACAGGAGCTGGTGGCTGCCGTTTTTGATCCTGATCGTGGCCGGCTACGTGCTGTTTGCCGCCATCACGTTCAAGATCGGCTGGGCGCAAGTGGCGGAGAACGCAATGCACCTCAATCCAAAGTCGGAGGAGCGCTTGGCGCAGGCATCGGCGGAACAACGAGAGATGACAATGAAGTGGACCCAGTACGGCATGGAGGGTAGCTTTGCCGCCAGCCCGATCCTGGTGTTGATCTTTGCTGCCGTCGTGTCGGGCGTTCTTTTGGGCACCATCAATTTCGTGTTTGGCGGCAAGGCCACATTCGGAAGCGTTTTTGCCGTATGGATGTTTGCCAGCCTGCCGTCGATTATCAAAACCCTGCTGGGGGCGGTTGTGATCTTCGCCGGGACGGCGCCAGAGTCCTTCAATTTGAATAACTTTGCGCCCACCAGCGTCGGAGCCTTTCTGAATCCGCTGGAGACCAATGCGGCCCTTTACAGGCTGGCCAGCGCGCTGGACGTGACTTCCATCTGGTATTTGGCGCTGATGGGAATAGGACTTGCGACTGTGGCGGGAGTGAAGCGCACCTCCGGCTTTATCGCGGTTTTCGGATGGTGGGCGCTGATTGTGTTGATCGGCGTGGGCTGGGCGGCGGCTTTCAGTTGAGATCATCTCCCAACCTCGAATGGAAAAGAGCGCTCATCCCGAGGGTGAGCGCCCTTTGTTCGTGCATTTTTGAAAAGCCAGCAGCCAGAAGCTGTTTTATTCCGTCCAGCGGCGCATGATGAGCGTGGCGTTGATGCCGCCGAAGCCGAAGGAGTTGGAAAGGGCTACGTCGAAGCTGTGGGCGATGGTCTTGTTGGGCACGTAGTCCAGGCGGCACTCGGGGTCGACGTTGTCAAGATTGGTGGTGGGCGGAAGCTGCTGGTTCAGCAGCGCCAGCACGGTGATGCCGGCTTCCAGTCCGCCCGCGCCGCCCAGCAGGTGGCCGGTCATGGACTTGGTTCCGCTGATCTTGAGCTTGTGGCTGAGGGCGTGCTCGCCAAAGACCACTTCGATAGCCCGCGATTCGTTGCCGTCGCCGGCCGGGGTCGCCGTGGCGTGGGCGTTCACATAGCCCACCTCTTCCGGGGCGATGCCGGCGTCTTTGAGGGCCGCCCTCATGCTGCGCTGGGCGCCCTGGCCCTCGGGGGCGATGCCCGTGATGTGGTAGGCGTCGGCGCTCATGCCGTAGCCGATCACTTCGGCCAGAATCTTCGTGCCGCGCGCTTTGGCGAACTCCAATTCTTCGAGAATGAGAATGCCGGAGCCTTCGCCGATCACGAAGCCGTCGCGGTCCTTGTCAAAAGGACGGCTGGCGTGGGTGGGTTCGTCGTTGCGGGTGGAGAGCGCGCGCATGGCGGCGAAACCGCCCACCGACAGGGCTGTAACCGAGGCCTCGGCGCCGCCTGCGATCATTGCGTCGGCGTCGCCGTGCAGGATCATGCGCACCGAGTCGCCGATGGCGTTGGCAGAGGTGGCGCAGGCCGTGGCCGTGGCCGAGATGGGGCCTTTGGCTCCGTAGCGGATGCTGATTTGGCCGGCCGCCATGTTGACGATGACCGAGGGAATGAAGAAGGGCGAGAGCTTGCGCGGGCCGCCCTGCAGCAGGTTGGAGTGCTCGCGCTCGATGATCTCGAAGCCGCCGATGCCGGAGCCGATGAAGACGCCCACCCGGTCGGCAATCTCCGGGGTAATCTCCAGGCCGGACTGTGCGATGGCTTCCTGCGTGGCGGCGAAGGCAAAATGGATGAAGCGGCCCATCTTGCGCGCTTCTTTTTTGTCCACGAAGTCGAGCGGGTCAAAGTTCTTGACCTCGGCGGCGAAGGTGACCGGGAAGCCAGTGGTATCGAAGCCCTGTATGGGACCCATGCCACTGGCGCCGGCCAAAAGCTGCCGCCACACTTCGGGAGCGGTGTTGCCCACACCGCATACCAGCCCCAGGCCGGTGATGACGACTCTGCGGCTCAAAGGCTACTTGCCTGCTTTCGCGTTCTTTTCAATGTAGTCAATCGCGTCCTTGACGGTCTTGATCTTCTCGGCGTCTTCGTCGGGAATCTCCAGGTCGAAGGCCTCCTCAAACTGCATCACCAGTTCGACCACGTCCAGCGAATCGGCGCCCAGATCCTCCTGGAAGCTGGCGCCGGGGGTCACTTCGGCTTCGTCCACCTGCAGCTGCTCGACGATGATCTGTTTGACTTTCTCTTCAACGGCCATGCGTGTTTCTCCTCGTATTTGTTCAGAACTTGAGAATCTCTCCGGGGCTGCCCTAATCAGGCTCCGCCAGCCTACAATACCGGCCCGTGGCAGGGGAAGACAACCATTACGCAATAAAAAAGCGCACGGCCCCGAAATTCCAAGTCTACCGGGCGGGCCGGGGTGTGTAAAGGCTCGGGGGGCCGAGGGAATAGAGAATAGGGAACAGGGAATCAAGAACTTGCCAAAATCAGGCGGAAAATACACAGGGGAGAGGCGTATATTAGGCGAAACAGAGAAAGGAAGGACCGATGCTGGTATTGATTGCCGGAGTTGCCGCCGCATTTGCGGGAATTGTATTGGGCTTTTGGTTGAGGGCCGCCTCAACAAGGGGAGAGAAGGCGCAACTGGAGTGTCGTGCGTTGGAACTGGCGGGGGAACTGACCGTTGACCGAGGCGAAGTGGCGCAGAAGGACGGCGAAATACTGCGTCTCTCCCGTCTGAGCAGCCAGCTTGAAACCGATCTGGCCAATGAGCGGGGCAACGGTGAGCGGCTCACCCAGCAATTCAAGGTGCTGGCCAATGAGATTCTGAAGGAAAACTCCAAGGCCTTTACTGAACAGAACAAGGAAAGCATGAAGGAGGTGCTGAATCCACTGACTCGCGATCTGGGCGAGTTTCGACAGAAGGTCGAGGCAGTGGAGAAGGAAAGCCTGGTAGGACGGACAAAGCTAACCGAGCAACTGAAAGGCCTTGAATCGCTGAACCAGAAGCTTTCCGACGAAGCCCATAATCTAGCCACGGCATTGCGCCGCGATACTAAGGCCCAAGGTAATTGGGGCGAAATCATTCTGCTCGATATTCTCGAAAATTCCGGTCTCCGCAAGGACGAGCACTTCACCTTCCAGCAGAGCTTTATTGAAGAAGCTCAGGGTGACGCACCAGGTCAGCGCCGTCAGACGGATGTTGTGGTCAAGCTGCCTGAAGGGCGTCATCTGATTATCGACTCGAAGGTTTCGATCAACGCCTACAATGACTTTCTAAAAGCCGTGAACGACGAGGAGCGCAAAGCCGCCCTCAAGCGCCATCTGGCAAGTGTGCGCAATCATTACATTGAACTTGCCGGACGGAACTATCACCAGCTCTCTGGAATTCAGTCGCCAGATTTTGTGGTAATGTTTGTGCCGATTGAGCCGGCCTTTATGCTGGCATTGCAGGAGGATGATGGGCTCTGGCTTGATGCATATCATAAAGGCGTTTTGCTTGCCGGTCCAACAACTGTTCTCTTCGTGGTCCGCATCGTTGAAAACCTATGGAGTCAGGAGCAGCAGGTTCGCAACGTCAAGGATGTGATGAAGCGCGGCACTGCGCTGTATGAGAAATTCGCCGGATTTGTCACGGATATCGAGGCCATCGGCACAAGTCTGCGCAGGGCCACCGAAAGCTATGAAGACGCGAAGAGCAAGCTCACGATCGGTCCCGGTAACCTGATTCGCCAGGTGGAGATGCTCAAGCGGCTCGGGATCAGGACGGGGAAGTCAGTGTCGCACAGCATGTTGGATGCGGCTGGTGTCGAGGAGCCGGGGCTGACGCTGGCTGCCGGAGCAGACGAGAACGGCGAAGCGGAGTAGGGTGCAATTTATTCATAGATTGTTAACCTAACGCTGGTTTCGCCGAGCAGCTTTGCGGCGGGGCAGGACCTTAGTTATGCCTTGACAGAAATCGGCTTAAGCAGAGGTTCCCTAAGTCTTGCGCAAGCTCGCAGCCATGTTGCCGCGCACAGCCGGTCTCTCAGAAAGGCCAAAGCCAGCCGTGCGCGCCGCCTCCAACTCAGCCTCAAACCTCTCTGGCGTCACATGTCCGGTGGGTTCCACCAGCAGAAGCAAGCTTCCTGACCGGAGCGCAGCCGCCGCTTCAACAAAAAAAGCTTCCGCGGAGGGCACTTCATGCACCATGGCAAAGGCCAGCACGAAGTCTACCGATCCTTTGAGGTTATCGAGCTGCATGGAATCCGGTTGCGCGAGTTTGGTCTCTATGCGGTCCTGCAATCCGGCCCTCAAAACCCGTTTTCGCAAAACTTCCAGCATCTTAGGCTGAATATCCACCGCGATCACGCGCCCTGTTGGCCCGATCATCCTGGCCATAATCAAGGTGAAAAAGCCCATCCCCGGTCCAGGCTCCAGCACCGTCATTCCTTCGCGGAGAAAAGGAGCAAGCATCTTCTCCGGACTCTGCATAAACCATCGCCGGATCGGACTCACAAACATATACCCCAACCACCACGGACACACACGTTCCGCCATCATTTTTCCTTTCCACTCAACATTTTGAAACAGCTCGACTTCTGGTAAATACTATGCATCGCTATGTTTTGCGGTTCTGCGATAATGACGTTTCACGTAGAGCCAAATTGCAGGCGCACAATTACTCTTGTAATTTTGTCGAAACAGATTTGGCCAACTCTGCGAACGCCTCCCGCATCCGCTTCCAGGTCGACTCCAGCTCTTCGGGCAGGATGCGCGTCTCCGCTACCGTCGTCATGAAGTTGGTGTCGCCGGCCCAGCGGGGCAGGGCGTGGAGATGGAGGTGGCCCTGGACGCCGGCACCGGCGGCTTGGCCCAGATTCAATCCAAAGTTGAAGCCCTGCGGATGGTAGAGGCGGTCCAGCGCCTGCTCGGTGAGCTGCGCCAGTTCGATCAGTTCATGCGCAGTCTCGGCGGGCAGATCGGCCAGCCGGTCGAGATGCGCATAAGGCATCACCATCACGTGGCCGGAGGTGTAGGGGAAGGCGTTGAGGCAGACAAAGCAGTGCTTTCCGCGCAGAACCAGGCCGCCGGCGGCTTCGGCCTCATCTGGACTCGTGCCGTTGGCGATGGCGAAGTCGATGGCAGCGATGAGGTTGCAGAAGACGCAGCCCAGGTCTCCGGGCCAGGCTGAAAGGCTGGCCGGAACGCCGGAGTGTGCGGCGCCTTCCGTCGCGGTAATGTAGGCATAGCGCCAGGGGGTCCAGAGATGGTCCATGAGAGTTGCGCCGTACGAACAGTATAGAGGGCGCGGGTGCTCCGTTCGGGCGCGGTGTGGCCAAGCTGTTGGATTGACGCGGAAAAGCGTAGGTTGCTACACTCGAAGGCGTAGCTTACTGCGCGGATTCGCGCAGTGAGTTGCGGCCGCCCTCCAGCAAGCCGTTGCCTGCCGGGTGTTTCCCAAGGAGATCAGTCGCTTACCACTCCAGCGCAACCGGCTGGGGGACTGTCCTTCGTGAAAACGCTACGACACGTCACAAGACTCGCGGCGGGAATACGGTCTGAAGGCCTCTCCGCCGGCGGTCCGCCAAGGCGGACGGCGCGGGAGCCACCCCCAGCGGCAGGCATTATCCGTCGCCGAGCAAGGAATTCCGGAGCTGTAGCAATGGCAAAAGTCCTCAATCCCGAACCCGAGAGCATAACCCTGAACACCGAATTGGAAATGCCCACTCTAGAGCCTGCGACGGAGCTTGAGCAGCCGTCGTCCGAATCCACGTCCAACACCGAGACCGCCGAAGTTGTCGATATTAACGCGCTGGACGCCGATGCCCCAACCGAGCCTGTAGCCCAGGCCGCGCCTCAAGTGGAAGCTGCCGTCCAGGCCGCGCCCGCTGTGGAAGTTGCAACGGAAGTTCCCGCGCAACCCGTGCCACAAGTCCCAGCCAAACCCGTGATTGAAGCCAAAGCCGCAGCGGCTCCGCGTGCCAGAGCCAAAGCCAAAGCTCCACGTGCCAAAACCGCAGCAGCTCGTCCAGCCGAACCAACTCCCAAAGCCGCGGCAGCTCCTCCAGCCAAAGCAACTCCTCCAGCTGAAATAGCTCCACAAACCCAAGCAGCTCCCGTTGCCGAAGCAACTCCCGTGGTCGAAGCGGCTCCTCCAGCCGAAGCAGCTCCCGTTGTCGAAGCAGCTCCTGTGGTCGAAGTATCTCCGGAAGTCGAAGCAGCTCCGCGAGCCGAAGCCGGGCCGGCAGAGGCCGCGCCTCAACCGGAAGGGTCCGTTGCGCCTGCGGAAGGGTCCGTCGCAACCGAACCGGTTGCCGCCGCGCCGTCGCGCGTGAAAGCTGCTTCGCCACCCGAGCATGGACTTGAGTCCATGGACGACTTTTCCGCCGCTTTGGCGGCGTTTGAGCGGGAACAGGCCGCTGAGGCGGCCGCCGTTGAAGCCTTTGGCGACAAGCTGGTCGCCGGCACGGTGATCAAGCAGACGGAGAAGCATCTGGTGGTGGATGTGGGCCTGAAGTCCGAGGGGCTGGTGCCCCTGGAGCAGGTTCTGGACCACACCGGGGCGGTGAAGTTCCAGCCCGGCGACGTGATTGACGTGGTGATCGAGCGCGAGGAGCCGGAAGGCGGCTACCTGGTGAACTACGAGCGGGCGCAGCGGCTGCGCGTGTGGGACACGATCGAGAGGGCCGCCAGCGACAAGCACCCGATGATGGGCACGGTGGTGAGCCGCGTCAAGGGCGGATTGACCGTGGACATCGGGATCAAGGCGTTTTTGCCCGGCTCGCAGCTTGAGATTCGCCCAGTCCGCAACCTGGACGGCTATCTCGGCCAGCAGATTGAAGTCCGGGTCATCAAGCTGAACAAGAAGCGCGGCAACGTGGTGGTCAGCCGCAAGGAGATTCTGGAAGAAGAGCAGAACGCCAAGCGCTCCGCCACGCTGGAGCATTTGGGCGAGGGCGCGGTGTTGACCGGCACGGTGAAGAACCTGACCGACTACGGCGCGTTTGTCGACCTGGGCGGGATCGACGGCCTGCTGCACATTACCGACATGAGCTGGGGCCGGCTGACGCACCCCCGCGATCTGGTTAACGTGGGCGACGAGATCCAGGTGAAGGTGCTCAAGTTCGACAAGGACAAGCAGCGGGTTTCGCTGGGCTTCAAGCAGTTGACGCCGGACCCGTGGCTGGATGCATCGGAGCGCTATCCGGTGGGCGCGCGTGTGCATGGAAGGATTCTTTCCGTCACCGACTACGGCGCCTTTGTGGAGTTGGAGCAGGGCATCGAGGGCCTGGTTCACCTCTCGGAGATGACCTGGTCCAAGCGCCTCAAGCATCCCTCCAAGCTGGTCAAGCCGGCCGACGAGGTCGATACGGTAGTGCTGAGCGTGAATCCGGCCGACCGCCGCATCTCGCTGGGCATGAAGCAACTGCTCGACAACCCCTGGGAGAACCTGACTGAGCGCTATCCGGCCGGGACGGTGGTCGAGGGACGCGTCCGCAACCTGACCGACTTTGGCGCCTTCATTGAAATCGAGGACGGCATCGACGGCCTCGTTCATGTCTCCAACCTGAGCTGGACCAAGCGCGTCAAGCATCCTTCCGAGGTGGTGAAGAAGGGCGAGAAGGTAAAGGCCGTGGTGCTGGGCGTTGAGCCGCAGAACCGCCGCCTCTCGCTGGGCATCAAGCAGTTGCAGCCCGGCGTGTGGGAGAGCTTCTTTGCCGCGCACAAGGTCGGCGACGTGGTCCACGGCAAGGTGCTGCGGACGGCGCAGTTCGGCGCTTTTGTCGAGATCGCGGAGGGCGTGGAGGGCTTGTGCCACATCTCCGAGGCCGGCGACGAGCCGGGCAGCGCGTCCAAGCTCGAAACCGGCCTGGAGCACGACTTCAAGATCATCAAGATCAACGTGGAAGAGAAGAAGGTGGGCTTGAGCCTGCGCGCAGTGGGCCGCGAGGCCAGCAGAGCACAGGTGGAGAGCTACAAGAAGGAGAGCCACAAGCAGCCCGTCTCCAGCTCGACCACGACTCTTGGCGACCTGATCAACTTGCGCAAGAGCGAGCGGTAAGAGGCTTTCCAGGCAACGTCACAGCGGCCATCTTTCGGGGTGGCCGTTGTACGTTGGGGGGAACTGCGCCCGGCCGCCGTAGAGTTGTGCACTGGCGGCAATCCCAGCAGTTTGAGAAGGCGGCGAAGGGTAAGACCGGGACATTGGAAAGGTGCCGGCTGCCCCACTGGGTGCGTCGCTGGGGTGGCTATTCCCTGACCCCTGCTTGGTCTACACTAAATCCGTTATGACCACCGCTTCCCTTACCACTCAAATTCAGCCCTGCTCGCCCCATAGCGGCTTTGTGAATGAACCGTTCATCGACTTCAAGGCCCCTGAAAACGCCCGCAAGATGCAGGCTGCATTGGACTTGGTCTCCAGCCAGCTAGGCCGCGAATACGATCTCATCATCGGCGGCAGGCGCCATAAAACCGAGGGCAAAATCTGCTCACTCAACCCCGCCCGCCCCGCTCAGATCGTTGGAGTCCACCAGAAAGCCGGCACTGAACACGCCCAAGAGGCCATGGCCGCGGCGCTTCGCGCCTTTGAGTTTTGG
>JBKQRH010000079.1:0-38260 GCA_052326045.1 Occallatibacter sp.
ATGCAGCGCGTGAGCGCCTGCTCGGCCGGATCCTGCCCCACGTTGAAACCGCTTGTGATCTCGCGTGTGGCACGGGAACCACTGCTCTGGCCTTGGCACGCAAAGGCATCCACATGTACGCTGTCGATCTATCTCCGCTGATGTGCCGGCTTGCCCGTCAGAAGGCTGATCGCGCCCACCTGCCTGTACGCGTACTTCGGGCCGACATGCGGGGTTTCCGGCTTCCTCAACCGGTCGATCTGCTTACGTGCGAATACGATGCGCTCAATCATGTTCCACGCAGAGCAGACCTGCGAATGGTCGCAAAGGCCGTGGGACGAGCGCTGCGCCCAGGCGGCCATTTCTTCTTCGACGTGAACAACTCCCTTGGATTTCAGCGATACTGGTCGGGCACCGTCTGGATCGAGAAGCCGGGCTTTGTGATCGTGATGCGCAATGGTCATAATCGTCAGGCCGACAGGGCTTGGACTGATGTCGAATGGTTCATCCGGGACGGGAACCACTGGCAACGGTGTCACGAACGCGTCGAAGAGGTCTGCTGGGATTCTGATGAGATCCGACGTATTCTCAAGGAAACAGGATTTGACCAGGTGCGAGCCTGGGATGCTGCTCCCTTCTTCAAGGGCAATCCGGTGATCGTTCCCGGTTGCCGCACAATTTATCTGGCGCGCAAAGCAGTAGACTGAAGGCTGGCGGGTGGCAGTTCCCCGCACCAGAATCTGGGTGCTCCAGGTCTCGTCTTTGAGACCTGGGAAACCACGGACCCCAACCGCCCACGGACCGGGCATTCGAATCCGGAGGGAGGCCGGGGTCCCCAGCGACTTGGGGTGAAGGGACGGGTCCTTGTCGCTGGGGTGGAAGAAGGGGGTTTCAACCCCCGCATAAACCCATTAAAATCAATGTGGGCTTTAGCCCCTGCGGCGGGCTTTCAAAGCCTGCCCTGAGCCTGTCGAAGGGGACCTGTGTTTGCTTTTCGGCGATCAATCCGTCCACGGACCGGGCCTGACGATCCGGAGGGAGGCCGGGGTCCCCAGCGACTTGGGGTGAAGGGACGGGTCCTTATCGCTGGGAGGGAGGCGGGGGTTTCAACCCCCGCATAAAGCCAACAGAATCAAAATGGGCTTTAGCCCCGGAGGAAAGCCCTGTTTTGTATCAGGGCATGACTTTCCCGGGGTCCCCATCGACTCGGGGTCCCCAGCGATAGGTCTTCGTCGATGGGGTGGGACTTCAGTCGTGCTGTAAACGCAATAGAATGAACGCGGGCTTCAGCCCCTGCGGCGGGCTTTCAAAGCCTGCCCTAAGCTGAGTCGAAGGGTCTCGCTCTCTTCCCATTCTGCGCCGGCGGAGGGATATGTTCGGCACGGAGCGGAGGTTATGGATTTTGGTTTCCCAGGTCCTCCGCGGCGGCTGACGGGATCTGGGGTGCCCGGCGCGGAGGCACCTTCGCCAAACTGACTGGCAAGATGAATGGCATACCAGAACATCCGTTTTAGTGTTCAAGGTCGCTTGAAACGCGGAAGGCAAGAGAAGCATTAGTCAACTTGATTTTTGCATGCCGACATATCAAATTCCTAGCGGATGGCGACGAAGATAAATCCAATGATCTATGGTTGCCCTCATCCAGATCGAATTCGGTTCTATGAGTGCCCGGATCCAACTGCGCTTCATATAGCGCATCACTCTACCATATGCCTGTCCTTCCAGGTCTTGTGTCGAACGATGTCTTATGTCTTCCCAATCTCCTAGCTTGCTCAACCAGCCACGTCCGAAAAAAGTCTGCCGTGCCGTGTGTTGGGGCCATTCTTCCCCGGCAATCTCCTCAGAGTAAATCGCGATCTTCTGGAAGCCAAATTCATAGCGGCCATGTGTAGATTCACGGAATCCAACACGTGAGTAAGCTCGAATGAAATTGTCGAGGTTGTAGTCAAGTACATTGCCGGTTCTCAAGCCGGGAGGCCAGTAATCATCCGGAGTTGGCTCCCAACGCACCCTGGTTTCACACACACCCCAAGCGTGGCAATTATAGCTGCGGTTAAACGGGCTACTAATTTTGACTTGAGCGCCTTGAAGATTCGGGAACACACGCCTCATTGCAATTAACGCGACCCAGTGAAGGCGATATCTCGGTATGGCCAATCAGATTCGTCCCTCCCGTTTCCCCCATGCCACCCATGCATCAACCATTTTGTCAAGATTGCCTTGGTCCTCTGAAGGAACTGGGTTGGCTTGTGTAATATGACGGAGCGCCCAAAACCATGATCTGCGGTTGTCCCGCAAATCTCGTAAGAGAAACGGAACAACATCCGGTCCCATTGCCATGATGCTCTGATATGAATCGTGTAATACTCTCTTCGGCGTCGAAGAGAGATAAGATGTTTCGAGATCCCACTTCTCAGCAAGTTCATTAAACTCTGCTTCGATATCCTTGGCTTCCGCAAGAGCAGCTACAAGAGTCCGAACGTTGACAATTTCAAACTGTATCTTTGCTTGCCATTGCTGAGTGGTCTTGTAGCGCGCAAATCGGCAATCACGTAATATGGCAGCACGTTCGTCCTTGCAGGTGACGCCCTTGGGCTGCTTGCGCACATACCTATTTTGGTTCCACGTCCGAATAGGTTGCTGAAGCCATCCTTCCATCGTGGCTGTCATTACATCTTCCATCGCTCATCCCTCTGCATGTGCGTCTTAGGGAGCCACTACCTGAATGTTTGCAGCATCAAGAACGGCTCGTAGTGATTTCGTCTTTGCTTCCGCGCGATCAACTAACCCTCGTAGAGTAATAAGATCGCCGTCGTCCATTGTGACGTACACCTCGCGCAGCTCACCGGTATCATCGTGAAACGTGATCCTCAGGGTATGCGTAATCATCATTGCTTCTGGCCGACTGGATGGGCTTTCGACATATACAGGCCGGGCGTCAGTAAGAATTCGTGCAGTGCAAAATCTCCGCTCGTACTCTGTACGCAAAGATGCTGTCTTTGCGGCAATGCCTAGTGGAAGTAAGGTCAATAGTTTTGTGAGACGGTCTTCAAATGCGGGCACCTCGGTAGCAGGAAACTCTGAATCCTTTTGCAGGGCAACAGCTATGCCAGTCACGAATTCAGGTACTTTCTCGTCAAAATATTCACGTACACGATACAGCTCCAACACCACTTCTCTTAGTTCTGAGACATCACTAGCTGTGAGTCCCTCCACCACCGGGACATCGACCGGCGACCGCTCCCAGGCAGAAACCAGTTCACACAAAACGGAATCTGGAATCGTCCGTAACTTGTTCAACGAAGGCCGTTGGGGCTTCGGAATCGTATACGCAGACAACGATCTCTCCTTGCGAGGGCCTGACCGGCAGGTTACTTCTTTGGTTCCCTCAGCGTCAATCGATCCGTGTTGAAGGTGTGGAAAAACACCTCTTCTGCACCATATTCGGTGCAAAATGAGGTGAAATCCAAGGGGTTCCAATTCCTCTGCATCTAAATGGTAACACCCCGACCACAGGTTTATACTCAAACTATGAAGCCGCTACGAGCGCGCAAAGTCCCGAGCAGCCGGTAAATCGCACCCCGCCCAGGACGTAAACCCGCAAGGCCAAAACCGCCCCCATCCCTCCCGGCCCGGCCCTCAAACCCCGCTCAAAATGTGCCAAAAAATGCGCCAAAAAACGCCTAAAAACAGCTTATTTCGCCGACTTTTACCGTTTTTTGCAGACCTGCAAGACCTCATTTGCCCCTTTTCCGTCCACCTGCAATGCGACTTTCTCTCCTTTTGCTCTCCGTCGCACCCTTTCGTCCGCCCACAGGCCGACACTTCCGTCTACCCACAGGCCGACATACGCACCTGGGCTTTTCACTGTCCACTGTCCACTGTTCACTGTTCACTGTTCACTGTCCTTTACACCTTCGCCCTCTCTTCGCTCCTCGCGTATAATCTCTCCATGGACTTTCAACTGGTGACCACCTACAAGCCGAGGGGGGATCAGCCGCGCGCCATCGGCGAGCTGCTCAATGGCCTGGCGGCGGGCGAAAAGCACCAGGTGCTCCTCGGAGTCACCGGCTCCGGCAAGACCTTCACCATGGCCAAGATCATCGAGCAGTCCAACCGTCCGGCTCTGATCCTGGCGCATAACAAGACCCTCGCCGCCCAGCTTTATCACGAGTTCAAGCAGTTCTTCCCCTCCAATGCGGTCGAATACTTTGTCAGCTACTACGACTACTACCAGCCGGAGGCCTACATTCCCGCCGGAGACCTGTACATCGAGAAGGAAGCCACCATCAACGAGGAGCTGGACAAGCTGCGCCTCTCGGCCACGCGCTCGCTCTTCGAGCGGCGCGACTCGATCATCGTCAGCTCGGTCAGTTGCATCTATGGCCTGGGTTCGCCGGAGGCTTACTACGGAATGTTGCTGCTGCTCGAAAAAGGCCAGCGCATCAGCCGCAAGGACATTACCCGGCGGCTGGTCGAAATCCTCTACGAGCGCAACGACACGGACTTCCGCCGCGGAACCTTCCGCGTGCGCGGCGACGTGATCGAGGTCTTCCCCACGTACGACGAAACCGCCTACCGCATTGAGCTATTCGGCGACGAGATCGAGTCGCTTTCGCAGATTGACCCTCTCTTCGGCACGGTCAAGCAGAAGTACTCGCGCCTGCCCATCTATCCCAAGAGCCACTATGTGATGCAGCCGGAGACGAAGGCCCAGGCCATCGACTCGATTGTGAAGGAGTTGAACGAGTGGGTGCCGCAGCTTGAGGCCGAGGGCCGCATGGTCGAGGCGCAGCGTATTCATCAACGCACGCGCTACGACCTGGAGATGATCAAGTCCATGGGCTACTGCCACGGGATCGAGAACTACTCGCGGCACTTCTCCGGGCGGCTGCCGGGCGAGGCGCCGCCCACCCTGCTGGATTACTTTCCCCGCGATTTTCTGCTCTTTGTGGATGAGAGCCACGCCACCATTCCCCAGGTGCACGGAATGTGGCATGGTGACCGCAGCCGCAAGCAGACGCTCATCGATTACGGCTTCCGGCTGCCCTCTGCGTTGGACAACCGTCCGCTGAAGTTCGATGAGTTTGAGAACCGCGTGCAGCAGGCGATCTACGTCTCGGCCACGCCGGGGCCCTACGAGCTGACGCGCTCCGCGGGAGTGGTGGTGGAGCAGGTGATCCGCCCCACCGGCCTCGTCGATCCGCAGGTCGAGATTCGCCCCGTGAAGGGCCAGATCGACGACTTGCTGGCGGAGATTCGCGACCGCGCCAAGCGCAACGAGCGCGTGCTGGTGACCACCCTGACCAAGCGCATGGCCGAGGACCTGGCCGGATACTACACCGAGATCGGAGTCCGCTGCCGCTACATGCACTCCGAAATCGAGACTCTGGAGCGGGTGAAGCTGCTCGCCGGGCTGCGCAAGGGCGAGTTCGACGTGCTGATCGGCATCAATTTACTTCGAGAAGGCCTGGACCTGCCCGAGGTCTCCCTGGTGGCCATTCTGGACGCGGACAAGGAGGGCTTTCTGCGCTCCGCAGGCTCGCTGATCCAGACCATGGGCCGGGCTGCGCGGCACATCGAGGGCCGCGCGATTCTCTATGCCGACCATGTGACCGACTCCATGCGCCGGGCCATCGACGAGACCGACCGGCGGCGGGCCATCCAGAGCGCCTACAACCAGGAAAACGGCATCACGCCGCAGTCGATTGTCAGCCAGGTGGAGATGGGGCTGGCCGCGATTCTCAAGGCCGAATACGGCGATGTGGAAGCGGAAGAGACCGCGGGATTGCCGGAACTCCGCTCCCAGGCCGACCTTGATGCGTATATTGCCCACCTGGAGGCCGACATGCGCGAGGCCGCCCGCAAGTTCGAGTTCGAGCGCGCCGCACGCCTCCGCGACTCCATCAAGGAACTGCGGGAGAAGGAGTTTCTCTTGGGTTAGGGCACAGAGAGCACATCAAGCAAATAGAAACCCTCGTTGGACGGGGTGCTGGTGTAGCGGATCCTGGCGCGGATGGCCGCGTCCGAAGAGAGCCGTTCGAGGGAGTCTTGCGGCGCTCTTCGATAGAACTCCTTCAAACTGCCAAAGCCGTTGTTGTTTCCCAGTGCGCGAAGGACGATGCTGATCGCGCGGTGCGGTTGCATCCCGGGCGGGTAGTGGGGCAGGCTGGCGCGGGGTACGGCGAGATTTCTGCACTGTGGGCCGTTCGGGTTGGTGGTGCGGATGCAGTAATCGATGTTGAAGCATTCCTTCATCGTCCTGCCCAGGCAGGTGCTCATCAGCGGCTCGGGAAGCCAGACCAGTACGATGCTGCCGGCGCCGCCTGCGAAATCGGGCGCCTGTACATAGAGCGTCGCCTCCAACTCAGTCGTGTCCGGCAGCCCCGCAGCCGAGGCAACGGGAGAAGGAGTTGCCGCAAGCACCGGCGCCGCGACAGAGAGAAGCGCGGCCACCGCGGCGACGCTAGAACCGGCGTGAAGTTTCCGAAGAAGGGTTTTCATGGTTCCTCCGGTCCTTCCGATTCTCGCACTTCCCATGTCCACAACCAAGCCTAAATTGCGCGGATGACACAGCCAGGATTCAAGAAATGATAAGCCCAGGCATCATGGCGCCCAGGAAACAGCAGTTCCATTTCGGAGGCAGCAGCGCCCGCGGACTCTCGATTTGCGAGCTGTCCGGGCGATTCGGGCCTCCGTCGGGCAACCGGACCGGGACTAGTAACATCTGAGTTGCTTAGTTAGTCAATAGAGCGCCCGTCCATCGCACGGGGCGCGGGGTATTCGGGGACGCATGGCAATCATCTTATTGGTGGATAACGATCCGCTCCAGGCGTTTCTGAGCAAATCGGCACTGGAGGGGCGATTTCACGACGTGCATCGGGTTGGCGATGCCGCGGAGGCTCTTTGCCTGGTGGAGCAGCCCCTGTTTGCCGGGAATCTCGGGCTGGTGATCTCCGGTCTGCACATGCCGGGGATCGGCGGGCCGGCATTTGTGGCCGAGTTGCATGAGCGGCTGCCCAAAGTACCGGTTCTGGTGTTGGGCAACGGCAGCGAAGCGGCGGACGACTACTCCGGCGATGGCGTGTGCTTTCTCCCCAGGCCTTTCGCGACCGGCGATATGCTGACACTGGCCGGCCAACTGCTTGCGCAAAACGAACAAAAGACGGCCTGACCGGCAGGGTTTCCCCTCTGCTACACTTCCACTTCCTTCTCCACCCTTCGTGTGAGCCAAATCACACGTTGAAGGCCTATGATGGGATGAGAATACCCTCGTTGGGAGGCCATCTGAGCGGAATCAGAGTAATGGTGTCCATGGTGAGAGTATTGCAGGTGGCTTTTTCTTGAGGAAAAAGCCACTTGGCCGCTGTGCATTCCGGTGCCTCTACTCTGATTCCGCTGGGGCTCCCCGCTTGCGTGCGAGAATCATCCTGGAGTCTGAATGGCAGCGTTCGGTAGTTTTGCTCTTCTCATCGCCCTGGCGCTGGCCGCCTACAATCTGCTGGCGGGGGCACTGGCGCTGCGGCTGATTGCGACCGGGCAGCCGGCCAGGATCTCGCCCGAGCGGCTTGCGGATACGGCGCGGAGGGCCGGGATCGCCGGCTTTGTGGCCGTCACTGCGGCCGCCTTCGCCCTGGTCTGGTCGGTTTTTGCCAACGATTTTTCCATTGCCTACATCACGGAGCACTCCAATCGCGCCCTGCCCGGAGCGTATAAATTTTCCGCGCTGTGGAGCGGCCAGGAGGGCTCGTTGCTGTTGTGGGCGTGGCTCCTGGCGGCCTACGGCTTTGTCTTGCGGCTGACGCACAAGACCGACGTGAAGCTCTACGCCTACGCGGGGACGATTCTGGCCGGAATCCAGGTGTTTTTCCTGGCGGTGCTCAACTTTGCCGCACCGCCGTTCGCGCTGCTGCGGGGAGCTATTCCGGACGACGGTAACGGGCTGAATCCGCTGCTCCAGTACCCGGAGATGGTGATTCATCCGCCCATGCTTTACCTGGGTTACGTAGGCTTCTCGGTTCCCTTCGCGTTTGCCTTGGGAGCGCTGATGATGCGCTATCCCGGCGAGAAGTGGATCAAGGTGACGCGCATCTGGACCATGGTGACCTGGCTGTTTCTCACCGTGGGCATCTTTCTGGGCATGCACTGGGCTTACGCCGTGCTGGGTTGGGGCGGCTACTGGGGATGGGACCCGGTGGAGAACGCCAGCTTCATGCCTTGGCTGACCGGAACCGCGTTCTTGCACTCGGTGATGATGCAGGAGAAGAAGGGCATGATGAAGAGCTGGAATGTGTGGCTCATCTTCTCCACCTTCCTGCTGACGATGCTGGGCACGCTGCTGACTCGCGCCGGACTGGTGAGTTCGGTACACGCCTTTGCGGAGTCGCCCATCGGAACGTGGTTTGTGGTCTTCATGGGGATCGTGCTGGCGGTGTGCATCTTCACTTACGTTCTGCAGCGCGGGCACCTGAAGAGCGAACACCACCTGGAGTCGCTGGTGAGCCGCGAGTCCAGCTTCCTGTTCAACAATCTTGTGCTGCTGACCGCCTGCTTTGTGATTCTGTGGGGCACGCTCTTCCCCATCCTCAGTGAGTACGTGGTGGGCAACAAGGTCACGGTGGGCGCTCCGTGGTATAACCGCGTGGCCGTGCCGATCGGCCTGTTTCTGCTGTTCTTGACCGGAGTTGGCCCGCTGCTGCCGTGGAGGGCGACGTCGTTCAAGAGCATTCGGCGGAACTTTGTACTGCCGGTCATAGCTCTTTGGGCCACGGTGTTCGTCTGCCTTGCCGTGGGCGTGCGGCCCTGGAAGGACGGCGCATTCGACACCGGCAACTTCTATGCGCTGGTGGCCTTTGCGGTGAGCGCGGGCGTGCTGACCGCCATCCTGAGCGAGTTTCTGCGCGGGGCCGGGGTCATCTCGCGCCAGACCAGGCGCAACCTGGTTGTGGCTACGTGGCTGTTGACGCGCCGCAATACCCGCCGCTATGGCGGCTACATCATCCATATCGGCGTGGTGATTATCGTGGTGGGGCTGGCCGGCTCGGCCTTCAATCGCAATGTGGAGAGCGAGCTGGGGTTGCACGACAAGCTGGCGATCGGCCCCTATACGCTGGAGTGCGTCGGATTTACGCAGGATTCCAATCTGAACTACAACTCCGAGTACGCATTGCTGGATGTCTACAAGGGCGGCAAGAAACAGTTCCAGATGACTCCGGAGAAGCGGGTCTATCTGGCCAGCGGACAGCCGCAGACCATGGTGGCCATTCACTCGGTTCCCAGTTGGGACCTGTACGTGGTGTATGAAGGCACCAATCCGGACACGGGCCAGCCGATTATCAAGGCGTTCCTGAATCCTCTGGTGGGATGGATCTGGGCGGGACTGGCAGTGCTGGTCTTCGGCACGCTGGTGGCGCTGGTTCCCAGCCTGAGCCCGGCAACGGCTGTTCTGCGCGTGCCGGCACGCACGATTCCCTCAGAGCCGGCGCTGAAGGGCGGCAGCTTATGAGGACCTTCCGGTCTCTTACTTTTTGGATGAGAGCTGTGCAAGCGATGGCGCTTGCCGTGGCCGTCTGCTTTTCGATGGGCGCCACGGATGCCAGTTCGCGTTTCAACGATCTGGGCCACCGGCTGATGTGCACCTGCGGCTGCGCGCAACTGCTGGGCGAGTGCAACCATGTGGGCTGCCCGGAGTCCGGGCGAATGCGCAATGAGCTGAGCGCGGCCATCGCCGCAGGCAAGAGCGACAAAGAGATTCTGGCCTCGTTTGCCGCCAAGTACGGGGCAACGGTGCTGGCCGCGCCCACCACGCAAGGCTTCGATCTGGTGGCCTGGATCGCGCCCTTCGCGGTCTTCGCGGCGGCGCTCCTGGCCACCATTCTGCTGGTGCGAAGGTGGTCGGTGGGCAAGAGGCAGACCGCGGTGGCAGACCCGGCGAATGAGGACCCGGCCGACCGGGCGCGGCGCGAAAAGATTCGCCGGGAGACCGGCGATGTTTAAGGCAGGGACCAGGGACTAAGGGACGAGGCTATGGAGGTGATTGCGTTATGACGCCGACTATTGGCTTGATTTGCGGATTGCTGTTGACGTTCGCGCTCGTCGTGTACACCTTCTGGCCGGAGAACGTCTTCGCCAGCCAGCGCGAGAAGACCCGCCTGGATTACCTGCTGGAGCGCAAGGAGCAGCTTTACGAGAACCTGCGCGATCTGAACTTCGAGTACCGGGCCGGCAAATATCCTGAAGAGGATTTTCATGCGCAGCGGGCACAGCTTGAAAACGAGACGGCGCTGCTGATGGCTGAGATCGAGCATTTGCAGCAGGCATGAACTCCCAAGAGCGCTGTCATCCTGAGCGATCCTGAGTCCGCCGCGGCGGACGAACGGGGAGTCGAAGGACCTGCGGTTGTTCTTAGGCTCTTTTCATAACAACTCAACCATGTCAAACCCATAGGATTGCCTCACGACGATGAAATCGACCCGGATTGTTCTTCGCATTTTTGCTTTGAGCCTGCTGTTCACGGGCGCTTTGGCGCAGGCCGCAACCGTTACCGGCACGGTGACCGACAAGACCACCAACAAGCCCGCCGCGGGCGATGCCGTGGTGCTGGTGGACGTGCAGGCCGGCATGGGCGAAGTGGCCCATGCGACGACCGACGCCCACGGACACTACTCGCTGAACGAGCCCGGCAGCGGTCCCTATCTGGTGCGGGTAACCCACCAGGGCGCGGGCTATTTTATCGCCGCGCCTAGAGGCAACGCGCACGGCGATATTCCGGTCTATGACGTGGCCGCCAAGGTCCAGGGCGTCTTTATCGAGGCGGACGTGCTCGAGGTGGAGAGCCAGAACGGCCAGCTCACGGTGACCGAGCGGTACTTCGTCCGCAACACCAGTTCGCCTCCTCTGACGCAGTGGAGCGCGCGTTCCTTCCAGATCGTGGTGCCCTTCGAGGCGGTGATCGACGGCGCGGAGGCGCAACGGCCCAGCGGCCTGCCCACCAGCATCAAGTTGGACCCGGACGGGCCAAAAGGACATTATGCGTTCAACTTTCCCATCCAGCCCGACGACGGCGAGAAGGACACGCTCTTCCAGTTGAGCTATCACCTGCCCTACGCGAGCGGCAAGTTCACTTTCAAGGCGGAGGAGACCCTGCCTGCCGATAACGTGGCTATCATCTTGCCCAAGAGCATGACCTTCACGCCAGGGTCGGGAACGGCATTCAAGTCCGTTCCGCAGGACCCCGGCGTGCAGACCTTCGTGGCCAAGAACGCGATTCCGGGCAAGGCAGTGGAATTCACCATTTCAGGGGAAGGGTCTATTCCGCGCGAAGCACAGGGCGCGCAGGCCGGGGACAACGGCACGTCTGACACGAGCGGGCCGGGCTCGAGCGTAGCTGGCAACCAGCCTGGCGGCGGCATCGGCAACCCCATCAATACGCCCGACCCGCTGAGCAAGTACAAGGGTTGGATTCTGGGCGGCCTGGCGCTGCTGCTGGCAGCCGCTGCGGCCTTTCTGTTGCGCAAGCCCGTCGGCTTACCAGCTACCGGCGCAGCGGCCGATACCGGAACAGGAGCTTACCCGGCCTTTGGTTCACCGGCGGCAAAGCAAGCCGCCTTGCTGAACACGCTGAAAGAAGAACTGTTTGCGCTGGAGAGCGAAAAGATTTCCGGCACGATCGCTCCCGAGGAGTACGCGCAGGTGAAAGCGGCGCTGGAGACAGTGCTGAGGCGGGCGTTGAAGAGGCAGTGAACAATAGACAGAGGACAGAGTAGGGCGCCCGGAAAAGTCAAAGCAGTATAGTTGTGGCAAGGAGATTGTCGCATGAAATATCCGGGTAAAAAACTTGCTCTAATCCTGTTGGCGGCGCTGATGATTCCGATTGCCGGCGCTCAGGATGCGACGGCGAAGCATGTCGCGCCCACTCCCGCGCTTAGTCCCTCACAAACCCTGCTTTATTTCTGGAACTATGTGGGCCATAAACTGACCGCAATGGCCGAAGACTTTCCCGAAGATAAATACGATTTCAAGCCCAATCCCGCTCAGCGGAGCTTTGCCGAACAGCTTATCCACGCCGCCCATGGCATCAATGTTGTCGTTGAGATTGGCAAGGGCGTGAAGCCGCACCTCGACGATCCGAAGCGCTCCGATTTCAAGAACAAGGCGGCGGTGGTCGAGTACGTGCGCAAGGCCTTCGCGGATGGCGCGGCGCTGATTGCCAGCAAAGGCGACAGCGGCATGAACGATCTGGTCGTCGATCCCTGGAGCAACCAGCTATTCCGCTTCAACGAGCAGGCCTGGTTCTACCTCGAACACTCCGGGGAGCATTACGGGCAGCTGGTGGTGTATTACCGCGTGGCGGGGCTTGTGCCGCCGGAGTCGCGCCCCAAGAAGTGACCGGGGCACACCGCGCGGAATGAGGCTTATTGCAGGTTGAGGCTCTTCCCTGGAGCCTTGTCCCGAGTCCCTTGTATCCTTGCGAAATGAAGACTCTTCTTCGCACGCTGCTTTATCTCGCGCTCATCGTATGGCTGGGCGCGGAGATCTTCTTTCCCGTCGTGGCCGCCATCACTTTCACCGCGCTGCGGCCGGACACGCACACGGCCGGGTCGATTGTGGGCGAGTTGCTGCGGATTCTCCACGGCATGGGATTGGTGGCGGGGATGGTGGCGCTGGCTTTGCTGGCTCTGGCCCCGGCCTGGGCCATCTACAAGCCGCGCACGGTGCTGGCGCCGATGGGACTGATCGTGCTGATGATCGGCCTCACCGTCTACTCGCAGTTCGCGATCATTCCGGCCATGGAGCGCGACCGGATTGCCGCCGGCGGGGCCATCGATGCGGTGAATGCCGCCAATCCCAGCCGCGTGCATTTCAACATGCTCCACAACCGCAGCGAGCACGTGGAGGAAGCGATCTTGCTGCTGGGACTGGCGGTAGTGGTGCTGCTGGCCAGGGCAGAGACGGCGCGCGTGTGAGCACACAGCCGTCCTGAGTGCGTCACAGCCCCTCGCGTTCCGCTCCTGCTAGACTTTTCCCACAGGAGACAGATCGGCATGCCGCCTGCACGCGAAACTGCAAGCTCACCCACCATCCTGATAAACTCGCCCGCTCAGATCCGGGAGCGCATGGCCGCCGGGCGCATTTCATGGGCCGGCCCGCTGCTGCTGGTAACCGGGCGCTCCGCCTTATGGTTCACGCTTCAGTCCCTGCTCGCGCTGGTTTTTCTTGCCCAGCACCGCCCCCATCCAATGCAGGCGGCCGGCCAATGGTGGCCCATCTACGCCAACCTCGGCGACCTCGGCTGTCTCCTCGGCATGAAGTACTTCACGCGCAAGGAGGGCATCCGTCTCCGCGACCTCATCGGCCCGATTCGCCTGCGCTGGGGGCGCGACCTGTTCCTCGGGCTCGGCATTTTGATCCTCGCCTTTCCGTGCGCCATGTTCGGCAGTTATCTCGCGCAGATCCTTGTGTATGGCTCCCTGGCCAGGACCCCCATTGCGTTCATCTTGCAATTTCACTCCCTGCCCCTGTGGGCCACGGTGTACAGCTTGACCGTGTGGTGGATCGTCCAGTCGCCCACCGAAGAGATGACCTACCAGGGATATGTGCTGCCCCGGCTGGAGGCGCTCACCGGCCGCACCTGGATCGCCTTCTCCATCGTCGCGTTCTGGTTTTCCGCGCAACACTGCATGTTCCCCTTCATTCCCGATTGGCGATACGTGGCGTATCGCTCCATCATGATGCTTCCTATCGTCCTGTTCACCATGCTGGTCTATCTGCGCATCCGCCGTCTGTCGCCCCTGATCCTTGCGCATTGGCCCATGGACATTTCGGTTGCGATCATGACCGGCACCCATCTTGGGGCAGCAATGATGACCGGCGCCCATTAGGGAGCCTCGCGCAGGCGCCGGAATCTGCCGCCACGAAAGATTCACCGGCCCCTGATCCTTGTATGATCGAAGTGCATGAAGACTGGCATTATCGGCCTGCCGCAGGTGGGCAAGACATCGCTGTTCAAGATTCTGACCAAGGCCAGGCTGGAAAGCGGCCACGCGAACCCGCGTGAGGCGCACATCGGCGTGGCGCGCGTGCCGGACCAGCGGCTGGACAAGCTGTCGGCCCTCTACTCCCCCAAGAAGACCACCTACGCCTCGGTGGAATTCGTTGACGTGGCGGCCATCGGGCAGGAGGCGCTGAAGGAGACCGCGTTCCTGGCCAGCCTGCGCCAAGTCGACGCGCTGATTCACGTTCTCCGCGTCTTTGCCGACGACTCGATTCCCCACGTCGGCCCCATCGATCCCTTGCGCGACATCAAAAACGTCGAGTTCGACCTGATGGTCAGCGACCTGACTCAAATTGAGAAGCGCCTGGATCGCGTGGAGAAAGACCTGAAAAAGCAGCGCACCGGCGAACTGGAGCGGGAACACGCACTGCTCCTGCGGTCGAAGGAGTCGCTCGAAAAGGAGCAGCCGCTGCGCGAGCTGGAGATGACGGCGGAGGAGAAAAAGCTCATCAAGGGCTTCATGTTCCTGTCGCAGAAGCCCATCTTGTATGCGCTCAACATCGGCGAGAGCGCCACGCTGGGAACCGATCTGGAGGCGGCGGTGAGCCGCTTCAAGCTGGAGGACGCGGCGCACCAGCCCAACGCCGGGGCAACCGCGATCTGCGGCAAAGTGGAGGCTGAACTGGCGGAGATGGACGAGGCCGAAGCGGCGGATTTCCTGGAGAGCTACGGGCTGCGCGAGAGCGGCCTGGTGCGGCTGATCCGCAAGAGCTACGAGCTGCAAGGACTCATCAGTTTCTTCACCGCCGGAGAGGACGAATGCCGCGCATGGACGGTGCCGGTGGGATCGAAAGCTCCGCAGGCCGCCGGAGTCATCCACACGGACCTGGAGCATCACTTCATCCGTGCCGAAACCATTCGCTGGGACAACCTGCTGGCCGCGGGCTCCGAGGCAGCGGCGCGGGCCAGGGGCACGCTGCGCCTGGAAGGCAAGGAGTACGTGGTGCAGGACGGCGATGTGTTGCACATCCGGCACAGTGGTTAAGGGTGCATGCTGAATATCTCGCTCATTCTCGGCGCGATGGCCGGGCTGGCTGCCGTTCGGATTGCCGCTCTCCGCAGGCGTGGCGCTCTACGTGGCCGCCACCGGCCTGGCGCCCGAGGTCAACCGCGAGCCGGGAATCCACATGGCGCTGGTGTTTTTCGCGGGCGTGGGCGCATTTCTGTTACTGCGCTTGATTTTGCCCGCGCTCTAACTTGAGCCGCTGCGCCCGAAGCCGAATCTTCCCGCGTAGAGCCTTGCCAACAGCCGCGCGTAATCCCAGGCTACCTTGAAGTTGGCTTTGCTCGCGCCCCGGTAGCGCTGCCCGAAAACAAACGGAACCTCTGCGACCGACCGGATGCGCCCGCGCACCAGAATCTCCAGCAGCAGCTTGAAGCCGGAGGGCTGGAAGGCAATTCCGTCGATACACTCGCGCCGGAGCAGGAAGAATCCGGTCATTGGGTCTTTGGCGCGAATACCCTTTCGTTGAATGGGCCAAGTCACCCATACGGCGGCGGCAGAGATGAGCCTTCTGACCGGATTCCATTCGCCCAACTGCCCGCCCGCGGTGTAGCGGCTGCCGATCGCCAGGTCGTGGCCCGCCTGGATGGCCGCCAGCAATTGCGGCAGCAGCTCCGGCGGATGCTGCAGATCGGCGTCCATCACGCCCAGAATCACGGCATCCGTGCGCTGCCAGCCATAGAGAACGGCGCCGGACAATCCCCTCTCCCCCTTGCGCACCAGGAGGCGCACGCGCGGGTCTTCACGAGCGATGGCGGAGACCACTTCGCCGGTTCCGTCGCGGCTGTCATCATCGACGACCAGAATCTCGTAGGGAATCTCGAGGGGATCGAGGACGGAACGAACATGGCCGAGCAAGCCGCCTATGTTCCCGGCTTCGCAGAGCGTGGGAATCACGAGCGCCAGCTTTTCCCGCGCGCGTTCGGCCTGCCCCGCGGCCGGCAGCGGCGACGTTACCTCTGCGGCTAACGGCATACCGCATGATTCTATCCCAGACTCGGCGCCATCGGCATCTATCCAGGCAAGGTCATCCGGGCCGCCTGTTCGTCGTCTAACCTGGACAGGCTGCAATCTTGGCGGGAGCCTCGCGGGGAATATACCGTGACTGTAGTGCTCTCTTTGCAATATGCGATGGCCTGAGGAGTGGAGAATCCCGGTTTGAGGCGTAGCCGCTTATTTCGTGAATTCCTGCCGATTCTGCTGTTGACCGCGCTTGGTTTTCTGGCCATGGGCTACCATCCCGGCGCGGAAGATGACGGCGTTTATTTGACGGCGGTCAAGGCGGATTTGAATCCGAATCTCTTCCCCCACGACGCGGCCTTCTTTCAGTTGCAGATGCGCGGCAGCGCCTTCGACACGTGGATGGCGCACTTTGTGCGTTTGTCCGGAACTCCCGTGGCCTGGGCGGAACTGCTGTGGCAGTTGACTTCCATCTTCCTGGTCTTGTGGGCCTGTTGGAGCATTGTCCGCCAGCTCTTTGATGGAGCCGCGGCGCGCTGGGCGGGAGTTGCCATGGCGGCGGCGATGTTGACGCTGCCGGTGGCTGGGACTTCACTGTTCCTCATGGACCAGTATCTGCAACCGCGCAATCCAGCCACGGCTCTGATCCTGTTTGGCGTTTCGCGGATTTTAGCCGGGAGACGATGGCAGGCCGTGCCGCTTGTGGGGCTCGCAGTCTTGCTGCACCCGTTGATGGGGGTTTTCGGCATTTCTTTCTGCGGAGTGCTGACGCTCACTGAACCTTTGCGCGCGCAGCTTCGGCGTCTGCGCACTCGCGTGGTTCCGGAGGAAGCCGCTCCGGTTGCGGCGATACTTCCGTTCGGATGGATCTTCGATCCCCCCACGCCAACCTGGCTGGAGGCATTGCATAGCAGGCACTGGCTTCGCCTCTACCAGTGGAAGTGGTACGAATGGGTGGGCGCCATCGCGCCGCTGGCGCTGTTCTGGCTTGTGGCCCGCATCGCCCGCAAGCGCAGGGAAACGAATCTGGCCCGTTTCGCGACGGCGATTTTCATCTATGGCGTCTTCCAGCAGGCAGTAGCGATGGTCCTTCTCGGCCCCCGGGCGCTGATCGTCTTCAGCGCCCTGGAACCGATGCGTTACCTGCACCTCGTTTATGTTTTCATGGCGCTGGTGGGCGGCGCCTACCTGGGCAGATATGTTCTGAAGGCGCGAATCTGGCGCTGGGCGGTCTTCCTGCTGCTGGCCAACGGCGGCATGTGCCTGGCGCAACGGCAACTCTTTCCGGCCAGCGAGCACCTTGAGCTCCCCTTCACGGCGTCAGCCAATCCATGGCTGCAAGCCTTCGATTGGATCAGGCACAATACGCCCGAAGACGCGTACTTCGCTCTGGACCCGCGGTACATGGCCGCCCCCGGCGAAGACTTTCACAGCTTCCGGGCTTTGGCCGAGCGGAGCCAGTTGGCCGATGCCATCAAGGACACCGTGGTCATCACCAAGGTTCCCGAGCTGGGGCCGGCGTGGAAACGGCAGTTGGAGGCGCAGGAAGGCTGGCCGCGCTTCCAGCTTGCAGACTTCGAGCGGCTGAAGGCGGAGTTCGGCGTGGACTGGGTGCTGGTCTCCTATCCCGCGCCGGCGGGCTTGGCCTGCCCATGGCACAACGGCGCTCTGACGGTCTGCCGGATTCCGTAGACGGTAGGCAGTGATCAGTGGTAAGTGAGCAGTGGTTAGTTCCCTGTCTGCGCTGTCTGTCCTCTGGGGATGAAAAGAGTTAGGATCAGGAAACTGCCGCTACAATGAATGTACTGTTTCATGTAGCCAGGATGCGGCAATTCCTGACCACTGATCACTGTTCACTGTTCACTGTTCCGGCACGGAGACCGCTCGATGCTCAACCTTTCCCAGCGGCTGATTCTCGGCTGTGTGCTGCTTGCCGGCCTCATGGTGGGGCTGGTGGCGGTTGCTCACCCTGCCCTTGCGGCGGCGGGGCAGGTCAAATTGGCATGGGCCTTCGTTCTGGCTGCGCTGCTGGTTGAGGCGGTGACCGTCTACTTTGTGCTGGGCCCCATCCACATGCTGGCCAGGGACACCCGCAAGATTGCCGGGGGCAACCTGGAGCACCGCATCGAGTGGCGCAGCCGCGACGACTTCGGCATCATTGCCACCGAGTTGAACCGCATCGCTCTCCGGCTCAGGGATCTGCGCGATTCCGAGGCCGGACGGCGGCAGATGGAGTTTCAACTCTCCGACGCGGTGCTGCAATCCATCTTCGAGCCCGTCATCGTGACCGACGGCAAGGGCCACGTGCTCAAAGTGAACCAGGCCGCGGTCGAGATCCTGGGAGACGCCGCCACCGACCGTTTGGCGCTGGCCAAAGCGCCCGGCGGCGACAAGATTCTGGGCGCCATCCGCGATGCCGTCACCATGCAGAAAGCGGTGGCTGCCGAGGACGAAGCATCCATGCTGCCGATGCGGATCGGCAAGCAGGAGCGCAGCTTCCGCCTGCGCACCACGCCCATGCGCGACTCTGAGGGGCGGCTGCTGGGCACGGTGACCACGCTGGAAGACGTGACCAGCCTGCAGGATACCGACCGCTTCAAGACGCAGTTCATCACCGTGGCCAGCCGCAAGCTGCGCGACCCTCTGCTTCAGTTGCGGCGCGGGCTTTATGCGCTCAGCCAGGGCTTTGGCGGGGAGTTGCAGCCGCTGCAGACTGAATTGGTGGCCCAGGCCAGCCATGAGTCGGAAAAGCTGGACGACATTATGGGCGACCTGATTGAAGTGGCCGAACTCGACACCGGCAAGCGCGAGTTCAAACTGGAACGGCTGCGCCCTCTGCAGGTCCTGAGCGAGGCCCGCGACCGGTATTGCGACGAGGCTGCGCGGAAGCGCATCCGGGTGGAAGTGAAAGCCTACGCCGATCTGTCTGTTGTGCAGGCTGACCGCAGGGCGTTGCGCTCCATCCTGGACAATCTGCTGTCGAATGCGCTTCGCTATACGCAGGCAGAGGGCGAGATTCTGCTGGCCGCCGAGGAGGTGAAGAACTTTGTCCAGTTCACCGTGCGGGACACAGGCCGCGGCATCGAGACGGAGCGCCTGAGCACCATCTTCGACCGTTTCAATGCATTTTCAGAGAGCGGCTCCGGCCTGGGGCTGGCGCTGGTGCGGCGGCTGGTTGAGTCGCTGGGCGGGCAGATCGCTGTGGAGAGCCGGCTGGGACACGGAACCACCTTCCGGTTCACTCTTCCCGTGGCGGCGGTGGGTGAAGTCCATCATCCGGTGGAGGTGGGCTGAGCCATGGCAGAGATCCAATTAGAGAAGCAGCAGGAACCCGCCAAGCTGCGCATCTATATCGGGGCGGCGCCGGGCGTGGGCAAAACCTACGATATGCTCAACGACGCCTACAGGATGAAGCACCAGCAGGACATCGACGTGGTCATCGGCCTGGTGGAACCCCACGGCCGCAAAGAAACCGAAGACTGCATCCGCGACCTCGAGATCGTGCCCCTGCGCGTGATTCCCTACCGCGGCGTGAATCTGAAAGAGATGGACGTGGACGTCATTCTGGCCCGCCATCCCAACACCGTGGTGGTGGATGAGCTGGCCCACACCAACGTCCCGGGCAGCAAGAACCGCAAGCGCTACGAGGATGTGCTGGAGCTGCTCGATGCCGGCATCAACGTCATGACCGCGGTCAACATCCAGCACCTGGAAACGCTCAACGACGCCGTCAGCCGCTCGGCCAACACCACCATCCGCGAGACCATCCCCGACAGCTTCCTCAAGCGCGCCAATGAAGTGGTGAACGTTGACGTGACGGTGGACGAGTTGCGTAACCGCCTGCGCCAGGGAAAGATTTACGCCAAAGAAAAGGTGGAGCAGTCGCTGGCCAACTTCTTCCGCAAGGGCAACCTGAATCTGCTCCGCGAACTGGCCCTGCGCACCACCGCCGAGCAGGTGGGCAACCAGGAATCTCAGTACCGCCGCACGCAGGGGCTGGAACAGGCGCAGATCCCGGAGAAGGTAATGGTGTGCCTCAGCGCCCGGCCGGGCACCGAGCGGCTGCTGCGCGTGGGTGCCCGCATCGCCGGCCGCTTGGCCAGCAACTGGTACGCCGTCTACGTCACCCGCCCTGAAGACGACAAAGGCCACGGCGACCCCGAGGCCTACCAACGGCTGGAAGCGTACCAGCGCATGGCCCGCGACCTGGGCGCCAAGGTAGTTACGCTCACCGACCGCAACGTCTCCGACGCCCTGATCCGTTTTGCTCAGCAGGAGAGAATCTCCCACGTGGTCTTCGGCCAGTCTGTGCGCTCACGCTGGGATATTCTGCTGCGCGGCTCGGTGCTCAACCGCTTTCTCTCCGAGGTCCGCGACGTGACGGTGCAGGTGGTCCCGATGCAGAAGCCGCTGCGCCGGGGCTGAGGCGGATACTGCTCGCAGAAAACCCGGATTCGCTTCTCAGTCTTGAAACAACGAGCCGATGGCGTCAACGATTATGGCGCCTGCGGCTAAATTCGATAGGTTATTCGGATTCTATGCTTGTTGAGGGTCGAGATCCCCAGGGAGCGGTTCCGTATACGGAATGCTGCCGTCGGAGGCGTGGACGATGCGCATGAGTTCGCCGCGATCAAGCCAAATCAGGCTGCACTCCTCGCAGGAGTCGATGACCACGTTGCCGGGACCGGCATAGAAGTGCGCGTCCATCGGACGGTGGCATTGCGGGCAATTGATCTTGCGGCGCAAATCTTCGCTGTCGGATGCGGGCTGGACCATCGTGGCTCTTCCGCCCGCGTCGGCCTGCAACTCCTCGACAAGAACTTCAAATACCGGCATTGAAATCAACATGCCGTGGCATCCGGTGCAGTAGATGATGCGCACTTTGTCAATGGCGGCGTGCACCAGAGGAACCTTGCATAACGGGCAGTCCCGGCCGGACGGCTCATCAAGAACGCGTACGCCGTCGTCGTTCTTTTCCGGGAAATAGACGCTCTGGCAGTAGTCGCACCGGAAGCTTTCCATATCCGGTTTGAGGCGCATGGGAGCGCCGCAGGATGGACAGTTCATTGGGCTTTCCCACATTCAGGGCAGAATTTGGCAAGTTGAGGGATGGGCTTTCCGCAATCGATGCAGAACTTGGAAGCCCCGGAAGCGGCTGAATCAGAGGCTGAAGCGCTGATCAGAACCGGAGCCGGAGTTGGCGCTGCACCCGGAGCGGTCATGGCTGGCTTTAGAGCATTCGACATGACCTGCGCTACTGCCGCGCCGGCTCCCAGGCCCATGCCCATGCCGGCTGCGCCGCTGGTGTTGGCCGCCGAAAGGTCCAACGACTCAGCCGCGGCGTACAGAGTGTAGCGGCCGAGATCTCCCACCATGTTCATGCCGACGCGCTGGTCGAAGACCTTTTGCAGCTCTTCGGGGAGGGAGACGTTTTGCACGACGAACTGATCCAGTCCGAGGCCGAGCGCCGCGAAGGCCGGCTTCATCCGCGCGACGATCTTTTCGCCGAGAACAGTATGATTGGCGGCCATGTCCAGGAAAGATAGATCGCTCGTGGCAAAGACCTCCGTCATGCTGCCAATGATGGTGTCGCGCAACTGGCCTTCCAGGTCGGCGGCGCGGTAAATGTCGCGGGTGCCGCTGATCTGGTTGAAGAAGACGCGCGGATCGCCGACGCGGTAGGAGTAGATGCCGTAACAGCGCAGCCGGACCGCGCCGAACTCCTTGTCGCGGATGGTGATGGGCGTGGCCGTGCCCCACTTCTGGTCGGTCTGCAGGCGCGTCGAGAAAAAGTAGACCTCGGACTTGAAGGGAGATTCGAAGGCCTTATCCCAGTTCATCAGATCGGTCAGCAAGGGCAGATTGCGGGTGTTGAGCGTGTGCAGGCCGGGGCCGAAGACGTCGGCAATCTTGCCTTCGTTGACAAAGGCGGCCATCTGCGACTCGCTCACGGTGAGCTTGCCGCCGTTTTCTATCTCCAGGTCGCGCATGGGATAGCGATAGGAAAGAATGCCGTCTTCCGGCTCGTTCCACTCAATGACAGCGATGAATTGCTTGCCCAGAAACTGTCCGAGAGTCACATGCTTCTCCTTGGGGGAATCTCTAACGGGAGACTATAGCACAGGCGGTGTCTGGGGCGTTCAAGCGGAGGACGACTCCGGCGCGGCCCATCTGGCAGCCCGGTGGAGCGGCAAAACCGGCCTTGTGATAGTTTGTAAGGAGCGGCCTTGAACGAGCTCGTAGCTCAGTTGGTAGAGCAACGCCCTTTTAAGGCGTGGGTCCTGGGTTCGATCCCCAGCGAGCTCACCACCCCTCCCGGCCGCAAACTCTTTCGATTCTGGATTGGATTCCAGGCTAGCCCCGCACTCAGGCTCTAGGCCAGAAGTGCTCTTCGGAGCAGGCGCGCAGCCGCTGGGCGGCGTCCTCGGGGGTTATATCCCGCTGCGGCATGCACAGCATCTCAAAGCCCACCATAAACTTGCGGACCGTGGCTGAGCGCAGGAGCGGCGGATAGAAGTGGGCATGGAAGTGCCACTCAAAATGCAGATCGCCATCCGTCGGCGACTGGTGGAAGCCCATGGTGTAGGGAAAGCTGGTTTCGAAGAGATTGTCGAAGCGGGTGGCCAGGCGTTTGAGCGCGTCGGCTAGGCCGTCCCGCTCCTCGTTGTTGAATTCCGGCAGCGCCCTGGCGTGGCGGCGCGAAACCAGCAGCACCTCGAACGGCCACACGGCCCACCACGGCGCCAGAGCTATAAAGTGCTCGTTCTCAAAGACGATGCGTTCGCCGGTTGCGTGCTCGGCCTCAAGATAGTCGCAGAGCAGGCAACTGCCGGTGCGCGCCAGGTGCTCACGCTGGGCCTGGGTCTCGGCGGCGGGTTCGTCGGGGATAAAGCCGGTGGACCAGATCTGGCCGTGCGGATGAGGGTTGCTGGCGCCCATCATGGCGCCGCGATTCTCGAAGATCTGCACGTACTCGATCCAGTCCAGGCCGCCAAGTTCGAGGTATTCGCGCGTCCAGGCGTCCACCACGCGGCGAATCTCGTCTCGGGTCATCCGGGCCAGAGTGAGGCTGTGGTCGGGATGATAACAAAGCACTGTACAGAGGCCGCGGGCCGGCTCGGCCTTGAGCAGCGGTGAAGCCTGCGCATCGAGGCCGGCGGAGGACTCGGGCAGCAGCGCGGCATAATCGTTTACAAAGGAAAACACGCTGTCATATGCCGGGTTCACCGCCCCGCCCGCGCGCTGATTGCCGGGGCACAGGTAGCATTGCGGATCATAGGCAACGCCCGGGGGCGCGGCCTTCTGCCCCACTTCGCCCTGCCAGGGCCGCTCTGTGCGATGCGGCGAAACCAACACCCACGACTGCCGCAGCGGATTCCAGCGCCGATGCGGAGACTGACTCTTGCCTTCCATGCTTGCTCCCGAATTCCATACTAATGCGAGTCTCTGGAAGCCATGAATACAAGAGACAGCCAGGAAGAGCTTTTCGGCGCCCAGTGCCTGCTCACTCAACCCTGGCAGCGGGGTGCTCGTGGCAGGCCTTCACGTCCGGCGCCAGCAGCACGGGCAGCATGCGGCGGGCGCGGCTGCGCATGGCGAATCTGCCATCGCGGCGGGACAGTTCAAGCAGAAGCATGACTTCTTCGCGCAACTCCGGTTCGGCAACGGCGAGGACCGCGAAGGCCTCCAACGCGATAGCGCGAACGGCAATGCGCTGGTCGTCAATCATGGAGCGCACCAGAAACGCCAACCGCATGCGCTGTACATGCGTCGAGGCGTTCAAAGCCGCCGCCAGGGTCACGTATCCGCGAGTCTGCCACTGATCCTGTGGAAGCTCGGCAACGAGATCGATAATCACGCCGGCATATTTTCGCAGAATGCCCGGCTCGCGTGCGCTGACGCGGCGAGCCAGGTCGGCTGCACAGCGGCGGGCAAACGGATTCCCCGACAGAAGTTCTTGCATCAGGTCGCGGATGGCAGTGCGGCGCGGCGGCGGCTGACAGAGAAAATCCCGCATGGCTGCCCTGCCATCGGCTTCACTCCAACTGCGCGGGACTACCATCGATCATCCTCGCGCCGTCAGTATAAACGGTTTATCGACGACGCTCGCCGAGCAACTGGCCACCGACTACTGACAACTGAGTGACCATAGTTCTACCATGGACCTTGCAACCAGACTCAAGTGCCCGGCCAAGGATAGTCCAGAATGCTCTCGGCAGAAATGATCGTCAATCTTCAGGATCGAGAGACGCGCGCCTGGCACCAGGCGGCGGGAGCCGCAAAGCCGGAGCCGGATGTCGATTGGCTTGGCCTGGTGGCTCGCCAGCATGGCGCCAACTTCGACCTCTGGCACATTGAAGACGAGGCTCGCGCGCCGGGCGCAACCGACGCGGAACTGGCTGGCGTGAAACGCCGGGTAGACCGGACCAACCAGCGCCGCAACGATCTGGCTGAGGAACTGGACCGCGCGCTGCTTGGATGGCTTGAAACCCGGGGCCTGCCCAAACCGGAGGCCCCGCTCCACTCCGAGTCGCCGGGACTGATCATCGACCGGCTGTCCATCCTGTCGTTGAAGATTTATCACAGCCGCGAAGAGGCCGAACGCGCAGACGCGCCCGCGGGCCACTCGGGCCGCAACCGCGAGCGGCTGGCCATATTGGAGGAACAGCGCGCCGACCTTGCCCGCTGTCTGGATGCGTTGTGGCGCGAAACCCTGGCCGGGACGCGGCGTTTCAAGATCTACCGGCAGTTGAAGATGTACAACGACCCGTCTCTGAACCCGGCGATCTACCGAAAACGATCCAAGGAACCGGGCGTATAACTCGCACTTTCCGGGCTGCCCATTTGACGTAGCACGGGGTTATGCGTATAAAGAGGGCCTGAGGAGCGCAATTCCGAAGCGCAGGTTTTTAGCCGGCGGCGATGCGGCTCAACCTGGCATCCGGGTATGCGCGCTCACGGCAAACCCATGACGCACGAGGACAGATCCGGGGCTCCCGGCCGCAGGAAAACAACCCCCGCGGGCACGGGACCCGCTTTCCAGCACTACCAGGCGGCCGTGCATATGTTGCAGCAAGGGAAATACGAAAAGGCGCTGGCCGCCTTTCAAAAACTGCTTCCCGAGGCACCGGCCGAGATCAAGGAGCGCTGCCAGATGTACATCAGCACCTGCCAGCGGCAACTGGAGCGGCCAAGTCTGGTCTTCGCCACGCCCGAGGAGCACTACGACTACGCCATCTCGCAGTTGAACACCGGCTACTACGAAGAGGCGCGCGAGCAGTTCAGCAATATTCTGGCTGCCCATCCCGGCGCAGACTACGCGTTTTACGGGCTGGCCCTGCTGGACTCCATCACCGGGCACACGCAGGATTGCCTCAGCAATCTGGCCCGGGCCATCGAACTGAACCCCAGGAACCGGCTCCAGGCCCGCGCCGACAACGACTTCCAGAGCATGGTGGACGATCCTCGCTTTACCGAGTTGCTGTATCCTGAGATTCCATAAGGCTTGATTTGAACTCAGCGATCCCAACCAGAACCCCACCATCGAGTCTGGAACTGTTTCAGCAGCCGTCTGCCGGAACGGAAGAGTCGGCCTTCGTCCAGCCCATGCGCGTAGTGGCCATCGGGGGCGGCACGGGGCTCTCAACGCTGCTGCGCGGACTGCGCCTGCATGTAACCGCAGCCGGGCATCCCGCTGCCGCGCCGGGGCCGATCTCCGACTTGGCCGCCGTAGTCACCGTGACCGACGATGGCGGCTCCTCCGGCCGCTTGCGCATAGGCTTCAACATGCTGCCCCCCGGCGACCTGCGCAACTGCATGGTGGCCCTCAGCGAGGAAGAGGACCTGCTGGCCCGGCTTTTCAACCATCGCTTCCGCGGCGGCGGCGCGCTCAAAGGGCACAACTTCGGCAACCTCTTTGTGGCCGCGCTCACTGAGATTACCGGCGACTTTGGCCAGGCAATCCAACTGGCGTCTAGAATTCTGGCCACCCGCGGCCGCATCTACCCGGTGACCACTGCAAACGTTACTCTGGTGGCGCGCATGGATGACGGCTCGCTGGTGCGCGGCGAAACCGGCATCACCGCCAGCCGCCGCCGGATCGTCGAACTGATGCTCGATCCCGCGGACGCCGCGCCGCTGCCCGAGACGCTGGAGGCCATCGAACGCGCCGACCTCATCACCGTGGGGCCGGGCTCGCTCTATACCTCGCTGATCACCAATCTGCTGGTGCGGGACATTCCCGCGGCCCTGGCCAGCGCCCGCGGCGTGCGCGTCTACATCTGCAACCTGATGTCCGAGGCCAACGAGAGCCTGAATCTTACCGCCTCCCAGCACATCGAGCGCATTTACGAGCACACCCGCGCGCCCATCTTCGATTACGCGCTAGTGAACACCGCGCTCTTTTCACAGGAAACGCTGGCCCGCTATGCGGCCGAGGGCGCGTCGCCCATCATTCCCGACATCGAACACATAGAGGCTCTCGGCGTGCGCGTCATCGCCGGTAATTTCGCCAGCGAGGAAAGCGTCGTCCGCCACGCCGCTGGCCCCGTGACCAGCGCCCTGTTCGCGTTGGGACGCGCCGCGCCTGCCCCGCGAATCTGGAAGATATAGCGGATTTCGCTTCCCCATCCCTCCCGCACTGAAGTAAAGTAGAGCGGCGCGGCCAAGTGTCTGCGCTGCGTAGTCAAACAGGAGGAAAGATGAGCAAGACCCGAGTTTGGATCATTTTGAGCTGTTGCCTGTTCGCCTTGGCTGTCGTCGCCCTGGCGCAAGCCATTAGAAAGCCCGGCCTGTGGGAGATGACTGCCAACATGACCTGGCAGCAATCGCCCTTGCCGCCGGGCATAACGCTGCCCCCGGGCATGAAGTCGCCTTACAGCGGCATGACCACCACCACGCAGGTTTGCCTCACCCAAGCCATGATCGACAAGTACGGCGCGCCGATGTCGCAGAACCGCGACTGCCAGATCACCAACATCCAACTGAGATCCTCCAGCATGAGCGCCGACATGGTGTGCAGCGGAAAGATGAACGGCAAGGGAACAATGGAGTCCTCATGGACAGACGGCAACCACGCCAGGGGCAAGATGCATTTTGCGGGAACGATGCAGTCTGGCCAGAACTCGATGCCGGTCGAATGGACGGTCGAGTCCTCGTCTGTCTACAAAGGCCCCGATTGCGGCAGCGTGAAGCCACTGCCCATGCCGGGCGACAAGTAGCTTTGCGTCAACGGTTTACAGCTCTCGCTGAAGTATGCTTTGGCCCCCATCCTCTCCGCAAACCCGGAAGGATGGGGATCAACCGCCTCAGCCGGGTGCCCCACATCTCGATTTTGAGATGTGGGAACCCTCACCCCTCCACCGTCCGCTTCAATTGCCCGCAGGCTGCGTAGATGTCGCGCCCGCGCGGCTTGCGCACATAGGTGGGAATCCCCTCTGTGGCCAACGTCCGGCGGAACCGTTCCGCGGCTTCGGGTTCTGGAGTGGTGTAGTGGAAATCAGGGCCCGGGTTCCAGGCGATCAGGTTGACTTTGACGGGTAATCCCTTCCGCCGCACCAGCCGGGCGACCTCCGTGGCGTGCTCCGGCCGGTCGGTCACCCCGCCCAGCAGGACGTATTCAAAGGTAATTCGCTCGCGGGGGCGGAGCTGCACACTGCGCACCGCGTCCATCACGGCCTCGATGGGCCACTTGCGGTTGATGGGCATGATCTCGCCGCGAATGCGGTCGTTGGGCGCGTTCAGGCTGATGGCCAGCTTGGGCCGCACCTCTGCCGGCTCCTGGGCAAACCGCTCGATGCCCGGCACGATCCCCGAAGTTGATACCGTCATCCGCTGTGGGCTTAGCCCCACTTCCCGAACCAGCAGACGCACCGCCGCCATGAAGTTGTCGTAGTTCAGAAACGGCTCGCCCATGCCCATGAAGACCAGGTTCACGCGGTCCCGGCCTATCTCGACGCTGTGACGGTCAAGCACCGCAACCACCTGGCCGGCAATCTCGCCTGCGCTCAGGTTGCGCTGCAAGCCGAGTTTGGCCGTCAGGCAGAACCGGCAGTTGACGGCACAGCCCGCCTGGCTGGAAACGCAGATCGTGGCATGGCGCCAGGTCTTCCCTGCTGCGTTCTTCCTGTCCCCGTCCTGCGAGCCCGGACCGGTCCCGTCTCCATTGCTTCCGTCACCGGTTTCGCCTTCGTCGCCCTCCGGCATCCAGACGGTTTCCACGGTGAGGCCGTCGCCGCCTTGGCCCTGGACCAGATAACGCTCCGTCCCATCCACCGACTGGAAGACCTGCGCAATCCGTGGCCGGCCCACTTCCCAGCCTTCGGCGGCCAGCCGCTGACGCAACGGTTTGGGTAAAGTAGTGATTTCATTTAACTCTGTAAGCCGTTGACGATACAGGGCTTCCGCCAACTGACCGCCACGCCACGCCGGCTCGCCGGCAGCCGCCATCCGCGCCGCCAGTGCTTCAGTGTCCAAACCAAAGAGCGGAATACGGCTCGCACCGGCCGGGTTTTTGGCGTCCAATGGAACGAGTTGGCTGGAATTTCCCCTCACGGCTGCGTCGAGCATAGAGCATTTCTTCCTCTCATGCAGCCCTGGCTAACCCAGTTGGGTCGAAATCCAGGCCTTTGTTCGCGGATCGCAGGCTTTCATCGCAGGCCGCGGCGCCGCGGGCAGCGTACCTGTTGAGCCCACATTGGCCTACAATCGAGCTTGAATCCGTGACTATGAACCCCGAGCGAAACCTTCGCCGCACCGTGCTACCGAACGGTCTGATCGTCCTGACCGAGCGCATGGACCACCTGCGTTCTGTAGCCATGGGGGTGTGGATCAAGTCCGGCTCCCGCTGCGAGCTCGCCGAGACCAACGGAATCTCCCATTTCGTGGAGCACATGCTCTTCAAGGGCACCCGTTCCCGCACCGCCCAGCACATCGCCCGGGAAATGGACTCCATCGGCGGCAACCTGGACGCCTTCACCGGCAAGGAGACCATCTGCTTCAACGTGAAGTCGCTGGCCGACCACGTCCCCATTGCTTTGGATATCCTGACCGACCTGGTGCTCAACCCGGTCTTCGCCGCCATCGACATCGAGCGCGAGCGGGGTGTGATTCTGGAAGAGATCAAGATCGACCAGGACAATCCGGACGTGCTGGTTCACGAGCTCTTCACGCAAAGCTTCTGGAAGGACCATCCGCTGGGCTGGCCCATCATGGGCACCTCGAAGACGGTCGCGCGGCTCGACCGGGAGAAGCTCTTTGCCTATCACGGCGACCGCTTTCACGGCGGCAACATGGTCTTCTCCGCGGCCGGCAACCTGGACCACGACCGCTTTGCCGAGGAGGTGGCGGGCAAGTTCTCCACCCTGGCCGGCGGCGAGACGCTGCATGAACTGTCGGCGCCCGAGCCCCGCGCCCGCATCGTGTTGCGCAACAAAAAATCCCTGGAACAGGTGCAGATCTGCCTGGGCGTCTCCGCTCCGCCCATCACGGACGAAAACCGCTACGTCACGCTCATCCTGAACTCGGTGCTCGGCGGCGGCATGAGTTCGCGCCTTTTTCAGACCATCCGCGAGGAGCGCGGCATTGCCTACTCCATATACTCCGACCTGAGCCCCTATCGCGACACCGGAACCCTGCTGGTCTATGCCGGAACCTCGGCGGGCAAGGCCCTTGAAGTGGTGGACCTGATTCTGGCCGAGTTCCGCAATCTGAAGGAAACCGCGCTCAGCGAAGAAGAACTGACCCGCGCCAAGGATCAGCTCAAGGGGAACATCCTGCTGGGCCTGGAGAGCTCGAACTCGCGCATGGCCAACTTGGCCCGCCAGGAGATGTACTTCCACCAGTTCTTCTCGGTCGACGAGATCATCGCCCGCATTGACGCGGTGGACGCTGCCCAGGTGCAAACCATGGCCCAGCGCCTGTTCGACCCAGATCGCATCGCCGTGACGCTGCTGGGCCGCCTGGACGGCGTCAAGCTCAGCCGGAAAAGGCTGGCGTGTTGAAAAGCAGTGGTCAGCTGTCAGTGGTCAGTTTCATCTCGGTAGATTAAACAGATTAGGCCGCCCGATGCTTGGTCTGACACGCCCATGAGGTTGCGCACAACCCTGAGTGCTAAAGCGGCCCGCTGACCACTGACAACTGTTTCGAGCGCCCCATTTCCCTTCCGCGTCCATACGTTGTAGGATTTTCTCGATGGGCCGGGGACTTCCGGTCGCTCCACGAGGCACTGAAATCTCATGAATCGCAAGAAATCGCATTGTCGCACGCGCCGCGCCAACCGTTCTATGCAGCCCAACGGCTTTACGTTGATGGAACTGCTGATCGTCATGGCCATCATCACCATCCTGATGCTGCTGGCCATCCCGACCACGCAAAAGCTCTTCAAACACTCCCATGAGCTTTCGGCAAAGAAGTCCTTGCAGACCATCCAGCAGGCGCAGATGATGTACGAGGGCGACTACCCAAGCAACGGCTTCGCCTGCAATCTTGCCTACCTGGGCGGGGATCCGTCGGCTGGACCGCCCTCTCCCACATCTGCGCAGATGCTGCCGCAGGATTTGGCCAGCGGCTTCAAATCGGGCTACATCTTTGCCATCGGCAATTGCACCAAGATGACGGCCAACGGCACGGACCGGGTCACCAGCTACACGGTCACCGCCGTCCCCGCGACAGTGGGAAAATCCGGCGACCTTGGCTTCTGCCTCGACCAGTACGGCGCCATCAAATCCGACCCCGCGGGCGGCACCAACTGCACCCAGCTTGTCCAATGAACCTGGGTAAACGCTTGCCGCGCGCCGGCCCGCTTTTGGCCGCTGCGCTGCTGTCAACCTGCCTCTGCGCTCAACAGCGCTCGCCGTCCGCGAAGGACCTGGCCCAGCGCGTCGACCGTCACTACAACCAACTGCACTCGCTCAAAGCCAGTTTTGCCGAGAGCTATGAGGGCCTGGGAATCCAGCGCACCGAGAGCGGCACGCTGCTGCTGCTCAAGCCCGGCCGCATGAGGTGGGAGTACAGCGCGCCGGCCGGCAAGCTCTTCCTGCTCGACGGCAAATACGCATGGTTCTACTCCCGCGGCGACTCTCAGGTCCAGCGCATCCCGGCCAAGGAACTGGACGACCTGCGCTCGCCGCTGCGCTTTCTGCTGGGCCACACCGAACTCGAAAAAGAATTGAGCAACCTTACGCTGGCTGGCGCCCTCAACGGCCGCTTCACGCTCACCGGCCAGCCCAAGGGTCAGCAAGAGCGCGTCATCCGGGTCACGCTCACCGTCGCCGCTGACGGCGCCATCACCGGCATCGAGATGGAAGAGGCCGATGGCGCTCTGACCCGCTTTACCTTCACCGGCGAGGCGCCCAACTCGCCGGTTCCCGCCGATGCCTTCCACTTCACCCCGCCCCCCGGCGTGCCGGTGGTGGATGCGTTGCCGCCGGTGTGAGAACAGTGATCAGTTGTCAGTGGTCAGTTATGTCCTGGAGCACGGGCAGATCAGGCCGCTGAAAAGATCGCTTGACTTTCTGTAAAAGCTGCGAACAATTCGTCTGACAACTGATCACTCGTACCGCAGCGCCTCGATGGGGTCCAGGTTGGCCGCGCGGATGGCTGGAATCATGCCGCTCACCAGGCCGGTCAAGGCCAGGATCGCGGTGGCGATGATCACCGAAGAGGGCGAGATCAGCAGACGAATATCCGCAGCCTCGGCGTTCTTGGCCAGCGCGCTATAGAACGGGATGCGGCCGACCATCACCGAGACCAGGTAGGCGAGCGTGATGCCCGCCGCGCCGCCGACGCTGGTGATGGCCAGAGCCTCGGCCAGGAACTGGACAAGAATGTGATGCCGCTGCGCGCCCAGAGCCTTCTCGATGCCGATCTCGCGGGTGCGCTGCTGCACGGCTACCAGCATGATGTTCATCAGGCCGATGCCGGCGATGCCCAGCGTGAGCGCGCCCACCATTGAAAGAAGCACCTGTAAGGCGATGGAGAGAATCTTGAACTGGTGCAGCTGAGTCATCAGGTTGGCCACATAGATCGCCCGCTTGTCGCTGGGGCGGAAGTGGTGGGCCGCACCCATGGTCTCGCGCAGGCTCTTTTCCGCCTGTTCGTTGTCGCCTTGATAGGCGAACCAAATGCCTCCTAGATATTTGGTGTCGGCCAGATCGCCCATGGTATTAAAGGGTATGTAAATCTGGCGGTTGATGTCGTTGTCGTCGCCCTCCTGCATCTTGGGGGTGAGTACGCCGACGACGGTAAACATCTCGCCATTGAGGCGAATGGTCTCGCCCAGGGCCCAGCCGCCGCTGAAGAGCTTGGTTTTAGCCTCCGAGCCGATAACACAGACATGGGCGCGTTGCTGGTCCTCGGCGCCATTGAAGAAGCGGCCCTGATCCACATCGAGCTTCAGGATCTCCTGATAGGCGATGCGGACCCCATTCACTGTCCAGGTGTAGGCGTGCAGATCATTCTGCACGGTCACATCCTTATAGTTGACCGGCGAGATGTAGGTGATGCCGGGAACATTGTTGGCAATGCGGTCCACATCGTCCAGCGTGAAGCGCGTCCACACTCCCGCCTTGTCGCCGCCGGCCTGCTCGCTCGTGCGGCCGGGCCAAAGGCCGATGGTGCTGGTGCCCCACTCGGCAAAGATGTTCTCGATGGCGCGGTTGAAACCGGCACCGTAGGCCAGCAGCAGCACCACCGTGGCAATGCCCCAGGCCATGCCGATCATGGTGATGGCGGTGCGGCGGCGGTTGTAAAGCATCGCCTCCCAGGCCTGGCCCAGAATGTCTTTTAGCATGAAAGCACCTTCTAAGTTCCTAGTCCCTTAGTCCCTAGTCCCCGATCTTCACTCCCTTCGCAGCGCCTCGATGGGGTCCAGGGCGGCGGCCTTGCTGGCCGGATACAATCCCGCGGCGACGCCGCTCAGCGTCAGCGATCCCAGGGCCAGCGCTGCCGACCAGGGAACCAGCCGGGGTGGATCCCAGCCCGGCATCTTTCCGGTAAGCACCTGTTGCAGCAGCCACATAAATCCCGCCGACGCTACAATGCCGATCATTCCGCTGATGCCGGTCAGCAGCAGCCCCTCCCAGAAGAACTGCGCCAGGATGCTGCGTTTGGTTGCGCCGATGGCCTTCAGCAGGCCGATTTCACGGGTTCGCTCAGTCACCGAGACCAGCATGATGTTGATGATTCCGACAGCCCCCAGCCCCAGGGTCACAATGCCCACCCCGCCCAGAAAAACATCCATAGCATTGAAGATGGCCGAGATCATCTGCTCTTCCTTGATGGTGTCCCACTCATTGAAGGCGTCCTGGAGCGCGGGGTCGAAGCCGTGATTCTGGGCGACGATCCGGTGGACCGCGGCCTTGGCTGCCGCCGCCTCACCCTTGACCGCCGGCTGATACTGGATGGAGCCGACCGCATCGCGCGGCACATTGTCGCCTTTCCAGGCGAAGAGTTCCTGCATGATGCTGAGCGGAATGTAGAGCCTCTGGTTTTCGCTGTCGTTATTGCCGTGTTTGATGGATTCGGTGCGACCAACGACGGTGAAGCTGACGTCGTTGATGGTGATGGTCTCGCCCAGCATGGGGTGACCTAGAAAGAGCAACTGCGCGGACTTGGAGCCCAGGACGACGACGCGGCGGCGCTCCAACATATCCAGGTTGTTGATGAAGCGCCCGTCGGCGATGGGTAGAAAGCGGATCTCCGCATAGTTCGGCTCGACGCCCGTCACCTGGCCGGAGGTGTTGGACCAGGCGCTGACTTCGTAGAGATCGCCGCGGCCCAGCACTGCGGTAACCGCGCGCAACTGGGGCAGGGCACGCATGGCGGCCTCGTCGCGCAGGGTCATCTGATAAGGGCGCATTCCGGTGTGCTGGTTGGGCAGCGCGGGGATGGTGCCATTCCACATCATGATGACATCGTTGCCGAAGGTGGAGAGCTGCTTGTGCTGGCCGCTGCGGAATCCCTCGCCGAGGCCGACCAGCACCAGCAGCGAACCGACGCCCCAGGCGATCCCGAACATGGTCAGGAAGGTGCGCAGCTTGTTGGCCATCATGGCGCGGAAGACCTGGCCGAGAGTGTCGGAGAAATTCTGCATGACGGTTAGACGCCGAGGGAGGACGCTTGGAGAGTGATACGTGGCAGGCAGAGTTTCAGTTCCCGCAACAGGCGGGCAACCCTCAGCAACGGGAATATGGCAAGCAGGACGCTACTTAGTTTCCGGTGGCGCTTGCCGGAACCATTTGCAGTGGTTCGGACAGGGTGAACAGCAGAACGGCGCCCGGCTCCAGCGTGGCCTGCGGATGGTTGATCAACAGATGGGCAGTCACCGCGCCGGCCCCGATCAGCCCGCCGGTTACTGCGCCAACCGGGCCGCCCAGCATCGCGCCGGCCGCAGCCCCCGCGCCCACCGCCCCGCTATACTCGATGCCGTCGCGTTTCAGGCGTGAGTCCGGCCGAATCGTGCCTTCGTCCCCTACTTTGGTTCTGGAGCCTGGGGCTCCGGTAACCTCCGCGTACAGCCGGTAGCGCGTGCCGTCGGGCAGAGTTACCGTCTCCGGCCGCAGGCGCATGGTGCCGTGACCGCCCGGATGGCCGCTGGAAACCTCGGCCACGCTGCCGTCGATCTCCGCTCCGGCGGGAATCAGCACCTGGCCGCCCTGTAACACGTCCGAGGCCACCCGGCTGCTGAATGTTTCGCCCTTCTTGCTCGACGCCGTCGAGAGCCGGTCAAGCAGCCGGACCCGAATGGTGGTTCCTTCGCCGAGTTCGCCGGGCCGCGGCGGGCGCGGATGCACGATATCGCCGTCCGGATCGTCGCGGTAGGCTCGCTCTGCCAGGACCGGCTGGGCAGGCGCTTGCGGCGTCCCCAGCACAATTCCGTCATCCGTGCCATCCGCTCCGGAGGCCGGATATTTGATCGAGGGATCGACCGATGCGGGCTGCGGTCTTGCCTGCGGCTGGGCAGGGGCCTGAGCCGGGGCAGGCGCGGCTGGCTGCGCGGACATCGGTTTCCCGGCCGGAGGCTTGGTCTGCGGCGTGCTGGTGGTGACGATCATGTCGTCCGCCGGAGGATTCGAGGTCCCCTGGTAGGGGTTGGACGGGCTCGCTTCCTGCGCTCCCACAGCGGCAGTGGCCGCGGCAATCAGGACGCACACTAGAATCGGCCGGTTCATGCGAGTCTCCATTTTCGGGGTCTCCATTTCGTGCTGTCTCTTTCTCGCGGGCTGAAATCTCCCTGCATCTTCAAACCCCGCCTGAGCCGGAGAGTTTCGCGAGGGGCGCGCTTGCCAGCCCCTCGCCAGCTCACCCAATGTAAGGCTAGCGCGGACCAGCAGGAGAAGACGCGGCCGCAGGCCGGGCAGGTGCCTTGTACGGCACGAATCAGCAAAGGCAACCCGCAGGCGAAGGCAATTGCAACCGGGGAAATAGCCAGCAGATCACGCTAGAGTTGCACGAAGGTTGAGGAAAGTTCTTGGAGTGCTGGATGATCCTTGAGGTCTGTTCCCACCACCTGGGTCGCCAGCGGCCCGACCTCAAGTGAGGAGAGTTGCTGGAAGAGATCCGCCGGATGCTGTTGGGCGCGTTTGACTAAATCCGGGAGCAGGGACTCGATATAAGCCCGGTCATTTCCCCTAACAACTGCCCGCAAATCTGGATGGACAAGAAAGTTCAAGATGCCTTCTTCATCCCTAAGCACAACGAGGATGACCGGCGCGGCACGCGACGAGGCAATGCTCCAGCCCTTCGGCCTGTACTCCAAGGCACAGAACCGACGTTGGCGGCTTTGGTCCGATTTGAAACTCTCTACGTTCAAATCCATTGGTCCGTTGATAGGCGTCCAACATCGTATCGGCAACGTTCTGCAAAGTTTCAGTATTTGATAGTCTAGCGAGGCACTTCGCAAAGCCGTCGACTGCCGACGCTGTCTTCCAAGCGTCCGGCAGTGCTTGTACCGTTTGCCAAAGTTTATCAGCATCCAAAGCCCGCACGACCCTGTGGAAATCAAGGAGTTGCTCCGAAGATACATCCGGGTAGATGCGCGGATCAAGGTAGCGCGATGCCAGGAAGTGCAGCCGCTGTTCGCCTTTGGGGCCGCCGAAGAGATGTCCGGAATCGACAAAGAACGCGTTAAGCCAGCCTTGAGCGTCTTCAACAAAGACCGCTTGCCGGTTATCGACGTGCCCGGCGCAAATGTCGACCAGCCATGCCAGCCAAAAACTGGCCTGGTTGCGGACCCGCTTGAAGCTGGTTCCAGGAAGAATTTCCAGTAGGCGAATCCCGTCCCCGCCCAGGAAGCGCGAGCCGAAGCACAAGCCTGAGGCTGGCCGAAGACGCCCCTCCGGGGTTTGCATCCAGCAGTCTGTGTTCTGGTCGAGGAAGGTATCGGTGACCAGCAGCGGCTTCCAGGAGGGAACAGCCAGCCCGCAGGCCCGATAAAGCTCGCTCCCAACGCTCTCGTTGAAAAGCAGGTTTGGCCCTTGCAGGTTGTTGGTGAACTTGGTTACGTAAATCTGGCCGTCACTTGCCTGAACCAGAATGGGTTGTGAGCCACCACGAAGATTACGAATATACTGCGTTGCAACTGCAAAATCTTTCCGAAAAGCTGGCATGGTCCCCCCGCGAACCAAAAATGTAATAACACAGAAATCGTTCCGATCGCGATCTGTGGGGCTACATTGAGCAACCGATCAACCAAATGGGGGGGGGAGTCAATGAGTACTCGTCATTCAAATGTTCAAACCGAAGCTTTCAGGCAAAACTACACACCGCGCTCCATAGCATGGAGTGTCCGTCGTCTTCTGGTCTGAAAGTAACCTTACCGTAGAGTGTTACAGTAATCTTACCGTAGAGTGTTACTTTTTTTCCTGTCAAGTAATAAATGTTAGAATCTGTGCATAATGCGCCAAAAGTTGTAGAACTGCACGATAAGTTGTAGCGATTGCATAACAGACATCACGCGCCAGGCGGAATATCTGGTACGTCTCTTCGACATGGATGTAGTACCGGGCGGCTACGGAAGGCGAACTGTGCCCCATCAGGCGGCCCATCGTGAAACGGTCCATACGGACTGTGAGGCGCGGGTTCCTTAGATTCTTCCAATCATTCCTCCAGCTCCTTGGGCGCGTGAGTGCCGGCTTAACGCATTGAAGGAAATAACCCCAATGCGTGTATGTTGGCTTTTTCGGGCACCCTACTTTGCCCGGCTGGATGCGCAGATAAACAAAGACGCCAGGGTCCATCGTCTTCATCTTGAGATTTATGCTGGAGTGAATAACATTCTTAACCGATCCAACTTGCTTTCCTACGTGTGGGAGCCACAATACAACCCCTACGGGAAAAGGCATAATCCTGTTGGTGAAATCGATCAGATGCCGATTTTCCCCAACTTCGGGCTACGCTATATCTTCCGGTGATCTTCTCCACGGAGAAGTACATGACCCCGATTCCATGGTCCACTCGTCTTCCGACTCCGTTCATTTCAACCCATGAGCCTGCCGTGAGAATTCGGCATTCTTGGCTTGTTGATTGTGCGCATGTTTCGTCGTTGGAACGGTTTCGGCAGGTGTGACCGTCGCCACACCGGCTGGCGCCGCCCGGTTTGCTAGAATCCGTATGGTAGACATCCCACTCTTGAGCGCTGGACGGAGAGAAGATTCACAACGTGCATGAGCTTCTGGAAACGATTCGAAGTGCCGCCGGAGAAGCTCTTGCCGTGGATCGCCGTCCCCAACTGCCCACACTCAATGACCGGCTGCAGCACCGCATTATGAGGAGCGACATGACTGAGATTATTGCTATTCGTGCCCGCGAAGTCCTTGACTCACGCGGAAACCCGACCGTGGAAGCGGACGTAATTCTGGAAAGCGGCGCGATGGGCCGCGCCATTGTGCCTTCAGGCGCCTCGACAGGTGAACATGAGGCCGTGGTACTGCGCGACGGCGTCAAGAGCCACTTCATGGGCAAGGGCGTATTGCAGGCCGTGGCAAATGTGGAGAGCGTGATTGCGCCGGAGCTCGAAGGCATGGACGCGGCCAATCAGCGCCTGATTGACCAGACGATGATTGCTCTGGACGGAACGCCGAACAAGGCGAAACTGGGCGCAAATGCGATTCTCGCCGTTTCAATGGCCTCGGCGCGCGCCGTGGCGCAGACGCTGGAGATTCCGCTCTACCGCTATCTGGGCGGCGTGAACGCCTCTGTGCTGCCGACGCCGATGTTGAACGTGCTTAACGGCGGCGCGCACGCCGACTCGAACGTGGACTTTCAGG
>JBKQRH010000080.1:0-9079 GCA_052326045.1 Occallatibacter sp.
ATGTCTTCGCCAAAGACAGGCATCATCTCCGCACGGCTCACTTCGGTGAGGCCCGTGGCCTGAATGTCCTCGCTGCCCGCGATGCGGAATCGAGGATCGCGCTCAAGCGTGTGGCGAATCATCAGGATTGAGGTGGTGAACGCGCCCAGCACAACGAGTGCGCCGACGGAGAGAACCACTCGGCCAACGGTGCCGGCCGGCCGCCACCAGGGGCGCTTGGATTTTCCAAATCGATCCGCGGAAGGGCGCAACACGCCATCGCCATCCGGATCGTCAAACTCGAGCGGCATGCCTGGCCCTCGCCTGCCTGCCGCGCCCGGCCGAAAACGTCCTTCCAAGGGGGAGTCGTCCCGCGTGCGCCGCGATCGAATCTCGGCGGGCGGATCGTCTTCCCACAGCGTGGGCCGGTTTGGTGTATTTCCTTGATTCGTCACGGCTGAGCGGGTCGTGAGAGTCGCCAGATTTCACTATAGCCCGCGCTGAGTTGTGAGATTTCCGTGAGATGAGCGGGGGTATCCGTGGGGTTACGGGGTGATGCGCGAAATGTGGCCCGGGAGTATGCTCGTCGCTTCCAGCGCGGCGAGGATTTGCGCAGCGAGCTGGCTCACGCTTCCCGCGCCCAGGGTCAGAATCAGGTCACCGTCGTGCGCACTGGCAGCCACGACGCTCACAGCAGTCGCGAACTCCGGCGCAAATTCAACCCGCGGGCCCTGAATGCGTTCGGCGAGCCGCTCCGCGGTTACGCCGGGAATCGGCTCTTCGCTCGCGGCGTAGATCGGGAGGACGATCACTGTGTCGGCGTCTGCAAACGCACCACCGAACTCCTCCAAAAGGTCAAGGGTTCGAGAGAACCGGTGCGGCTGGAAGACAACGTGAATGCGCCCGCGGCAACACTCGCGCGCTGCGCTGAGTGTGGCGCGAATCTCTGTGGGATGGTGGCCGTAGTCGTCGACCACAGTGACGCCGCAGGCTGCTCCGCGCTTTTGAAAGCGCCGGTCGACACCGCGAAAGTTCGCGAGTCCCTCGGCAATTTTGCCAGGCGGCACTCCGAGTTGCCGCGCGATGGCTACGGCTGCCGTCGCGTTCAGAATGTTATGCCGTCCGGGCACGTGCAGCTCGAACGGACCGAGCGGACCTGCAGCGGTGTGCACCTGGAAGCGCGAGAAGCCGCTTCCCTGCCCCGCGCTTTGATTGGACATCGATTCCGGCGCAGCTCGAGAATCAAGCAGCTCCAACCGATAATCGGCTTCGGCGGCCACTCCATAAGTGAACACGCGGCGGCGCACGCGCGGCAGAATTCCCTTGAGCAGCGGATTATCAATGCAGGCCGTGACCGCTCCATAGAACGGCACGCGATCCATGAAGTCGACGAAGGCACGCTCCACATCGGCCATGTCGCGGTAGCAGTCCATGTGCTCGCGGTCCAGATTGGTAACCACGGCCAGGATGGGCGAGAGTTTGAGGAAGGAACGGTCGCTCTCGTCGGCCTCGGCCACCAGGTACTGGGTGGTGCCGAGCCGGGCGTTCGACCCCAGGGCATCCACGCGGCCGCCCACAACCACCGTGGGATCGAGGCCGCCGGCAGTAAGCACAGAGGCCACCATCGACGTGGTGGTGGTTTTGCCGTGCATCCCGGCGATGGCGATGCCGTACTTGAGGCGCATCAGCTCGGCCAGCATCTCCGCCCGCTGAATGACGGGTATCTTGCGGGCGTGGGCCTCGATCACCTCGGGATTGGCGGCGCCGACCGCCGAGCTGGTCACCACCACCGTGGCTCCGGCTACGTTCCCAGCGTCATGGCCTTCATAGATGGTGGCCCCAAGTTGGGCAAGCCGGTCGGTCACCGGACCGCGGCGCAGATCGGAGCCTGAGACCTTCATGTCCAGGCTAAGCAGAATCTCCGCGATGCCGCTCATGCCGATGCCGCCGATTCCGATGAAGTGCGCGTGCTGGCTGGTGGTGAACATGGGAGATGAAACTCCACTGTACCATTCGCGCGGGCAGGCCTACGGCTCGCCACTGCGGTTCACCATTCACCGCCACGTTCAGCACCAGTTTTCCCGACCCCTGCCCCCAATCTCTGATCTCCTTTATTCAGGGAGCGTGTAGTCAAGATCGTACGAGTGCTGTCCTTTCTCGATATGAATGGCGAACGTGCCTGCGATGCCTTTCAATTCTCCTGTCCCGGAGCCCGGCACGACGGTCACGGACATCTTCAGCCCGTTCTGATCCATGGTGGCCGAATGTTGCAGCGCGAAACTGCCGTGTTTTCCCTGGAGCGTCCCGGTGACGACTTCGATGGCCACGTATCCGGCTGCTCCCTGCTTCGGATCGCCGCCCGAGAACATCTCGCCTTTGCTCGTCGCTTCCAGATCGCCGTGAATCTGCTTGTCGATGGAGAAACGGCCCAGCCCCTCGGCCGGCGCCGGTGTGAGCGGTTGAACATTCACCGTGAAGGTGCCGTGTGCATGGTGGATCATCGGGGTCTCCTTTTGCTGTGCGGATGCAAGCGGTGAGAGCAAAGCGAAGGCAAGAAACATGGAGGTGAGCAGCATAGACAAAATAGTACGATAACCTGCGCGGGCAGATCGGAAAATGGCGTGCAGATTCCGCAATAAACCCCATTTTTTGTGATCCTTGCGGCATTTTCTTGCGTCTAAGAGGTTGCCCGACAGCACCCATGGCCTGGTTTGGCGCGGAAAAACCTTGCCCTTTTGTCTGACCTGAACGATTCTTTGAGAAGGACCGCAACTAAATTGCGGGAATGTTGTTCTAATGGTCAGAAGCCGGGCGGGCAGGGGCCCGAGAACCGGTAGGTGCTGAGGACGGAGATCACTCCGGATCCCAAGTCCCGATCGGCAGGACGGGGCAGCACAAGGAGAATGATATGCGGAAATATGGCCTGGTTCTGATAGCGTTGCTTCTGGCTTTGCCCTTCGCGGCAACGGCAATGGCTCAAGTGGATGTGGGCGTTGGAGTTGGCCCCGCGGTCGTTCCCGCTCCCGAGGTCTACGGTCCCCCGGTTTGCGAGTGGGGTTACTACTCTTACTATCCTTATGCCTGCGCCCCCTACGGCTATTACGGGCCGGAGTGGTTCTACGGCGGCGTCTTCCTCGGCGTCGGGCCGTGGTATGGCTGGGGCTGGGGTCATGGTTGGGGTCACGGCTGGGGTCATGGCTGGGGTCGCGGCGGCTATGGACACGGTCGCGGCGGATACGGTTATGGCCATGGATATGCGGGCCGCGGGGCTTACGGCGGGGCGCGCGGCTATGCCGGTGGAGCACGTGGTTATGCCGGCGGTGCACGCGGCTATGCTGGCGGCGCACGCGGTTACAGCGGCGGAGCTCGCGGCGGATTCAGCGGCGGCGGTGGTCACATGGGTGGTGGCGGCGGCCACAGCGGCGGGGGCGCCCGCGGCGGATTCAGCGGCGGTGGTGGTCACATGGGTGGTGGCGGTGGCCACGGCGGTGGCGGACACCGGTAAGTTCCTCATCTTTCCGCAGTGCCCCAGATCCTGCGGAACTTCCCCAGAAAGGCCCGTCTGCTTTGGCAGGCGGGCCTTTTTAGTTGGTTTGAAGGTGGAATCAATGTTCCCTTGCGCAGGTCTGCGTAAGACAGGCCGTGGAAAACTACTCTTATCGAGTAATCCCTCTGCTTTGAAAGGGCGCGGGAGATTTTCTCTATTGCGCCAGCGCGGCCAGCCGGTAGGCGATGCGCTCGGCGGCGGCGGGATGAGCCTGGGTTCGCGCTGCATCGGCCATGGCCGCCAGTTGCTTCGGCGAGGTCAGCAGCCCGGTGAGTGTATTCAGCAACTTGCCGGGAACATCCAAATCCCGCTCAACCAGGAAAACGGCAGCCCCGGCATCCACCATGGCCTCGGCATTGCGCTTCTGGTGCCCATCGGCGGAGGCGGCAAAAGGCACCAGCAGGGCTGGCTTGCCGGCGGCTGCCAGTTCCGCCACCGTGGAGGCGCCGCTGCGCGCCATCACCAGGTGCGCCCGGGCAAAGCACGCAGGCATGTCGGAGAGGAACGGCCGGACCTCCCACCGTTTGGGCCAACGGCCCGGCCCGGTAACGCTGGCGGCATAGGCGGCCTGGGTCGCCTCCAGGTGGCGCGCGCCGCTCTGGTGGAGAACGGTGAGACCGGGGACGGCATCGAGCAGAGCCGGGATGATCTGGGGCAGGTGGGTGTTAAAGATGCGCGCGCCCTGCGAGCCGCCAAAGACCAGCAGGTGGGGATTGGGCGCGGTGGGCGGCTCAAGCGTGAAAAACTCTGGGCGGACCGGAATGCCGGTGACCTCACAGTTGCGAAACCACTTGGCCGCCGAGGAAAAGTTGACCGCCGCGGCCTGCACCTTCTTGCCCACCAGACGGTTGGCCAGCCCCGGCATAGCGTTGGGCTCGAAGACCATGGTGGGCGCCTTGAGCCTGAGCGCCGCAGCCATGGCGGGACCGGAGGCGTAGCCGCCCACGCCGAAGACGACAGAGGGCCTGAACTCGCGGATCAGCTCCATGCAGGCGGCAATGCTGCGCGGCAGGCTCAACAGCGTGCGCAGCCTGGTCACGAGCGATACGTTCTTGAGCGGGCCTACTTCGATCAGGCGCAGGTTGAAGCCGGCCTCGGGCACCAGGCGAGTTTCCATTCCCCGCGCCGTGCCGACAAAGAGCACCTCTGCCTTGTAACGCTCGACCAGTTCGCGAGCCACGGCCAGCGCCGGAATGATGTGGCCTCCGGTGCCGCCGCCGGCGATGAGTACGCGTAGTCCCGACAAACGTTGTCCTTTCAAGAGGAAATTCAGAGGTTAATAGTTGGCACAGAACACTTGCGCATATCTTTTGAATCCATCATCTTCACAGTACTTTCTGATTGCATCATCACCTGCCCCTGTCATGTGTGATACAGAACCTAAATCCATTAGCCATCTTCCATTGTTAGAGACGGTATTCCAGTTGATCAACTTTAGGTCTTCCATTGAATACCTTATATCGAACGCATCGGTTAGATGTGTAGGCTGCTTTCGGCCGTAAATATCATATCCGCCTCCTGTATCTTCCACAATATGAAAGACTATGCCTTGCTCCGTGCTATGTTCTTCCAATTCATGCTTAATAATTCCTAACATTTCAGATGAAGCAGCAAACACGCTTCCTGGCACGGATCCATTAAATTCACGAAGCTTTAGCGTAACATCGAATTCAGTATTACCATCAACAGCGAGGGTCTTGTGGTCCAAAACGCTTGTAGGGTATTTAAACTCACTAGGACCGAAAACCAATGAAGCACAACCATAAATACAGACAATAAGTAGAACAGAAATTACGATCCAGGCTTGTGCCCTTTGGGTCGAATTGAGCTCGTCATAGAAATTGGCAACTGCGCCTTTGCTTTGAGGCGTGGGCGCACAATGCTTGGGGCAGAAATTCTTAGAACTTCCACTTGCTGGGTCGAATTCGACATTACAAGTCATGCAGTTCGCCATCAATGCCTCTCAGTTTCTGGAGGGAACACTCAGACCCTCCTCAACTGGCTCGTTTGCATTCACCTTCAATCCGGGATTTCACGCACGCATCTCCGGCTACGAGTCAATTGGCCCCATTCTTCCCTGACCACGATTCTTTTTGCGTCAGCTCCATTGCGTCTCAAACTCCGTTGGGCGGAGGAGCTTATCTTCCTTGACCTCCTTAATCACTACCGCCTTAGCCTTCCCATATTCCTCCGCGATCCAGATGAACGATCGGAACTTTCCAGGCGAGTCCGGTATGTGGGTTCTTGGGAAATCTATAAAAATATAAACTTCTCCAGGAAGGTGGTGCCCATAATTCTTCAGGGATGCTTCGAGCTTTTCCTTCGCAAATTCAGTTGAAAAGTCCCGCTCGGCTATTACCTTGGCTCCCTCCGGGGGGTCGTCGGAAGAAAAAATGAACACCTTAAAGGGTGCCTTTACCGGTAGAAGTTTTTCAAAATGTTCCGCGACAAGGGACCAATTTGTCTTCGCGTGCCAGCTTGTGCCCCATTCGATTTCGCAAGCCATGAGAGTTCGCTCTTCTTTGTCTGTCTCTGTCCAGGTAATGTCAGCGAGAAACTCCCCTCTTGCATTCCAGGGAGCGTCGGGTAGCGGATAACAATCCTCAGGACAGATTTCAAAAAAACGTCTGCGAATTGAATGTGTCCAGGCCCCGTCCGAATCATCTACATTCATTGGCGGCGCAACCTTTGCGACAAGCGTCTCAATGAGACTCCTAGCAATCCGCAGCCTTTTGTCGAAATTAGCCTCGCCGAAACCTCTACACTCTTTGGGAATCTTGGGAAAACAGTCATTTCCCATGGACGAGAACTCCTTCGGACGAAAGTCTACACCCTCAGGACGGGTTCAGTCTGCCTTCTTGGTAATGTTGAGCAGCACGCCTATGCTGGCCAGGGTCACAAAGATTGAGGTTCCGCCGGAGGAGATCAGAGGCAGCGGAATCCCCTTGGTGGGCAGCAGCGCAAGCACCACGCTGATGTTGAAAAAGGCCTGTAGCAGAATGGCGGTGGTGATGCCGAAAGCGGCCAGCCGGGCAAAGGAATCCTGGGAGCGAAATGCCGCGCGCAACCCGCGCCACCCGAAGACCACGAAGAGCAGCAAAATCACAACGGCGCCGATGAACCCCAGCTCCTCGGCGATGTTGGCGAAGATAAAGTCGGTGGACGCCTCGGGCAGGTAAAAGAGCTTTTGCATGCCCTCCATGTAGCCGCGCCCGGTCAGGCCGCCGGCGCCCACTGCGATCAGCGACTGGTTGATGTGGAAGCCGGCGCCTTGCGGATCGGAATCCGGATGGAGGAAGGCCAGCATGCGCTGTTTGCGGAAACCCACATCGAAGAGCTGGTAGGCCAGCACGGGCATCGCCGCGGCTACGGCAAGGAACAGATATTTCCACTCCATGCCGGCCAGCACCAGCATCATGGCGGTGACCCCGGCCAGAACCAGCGCGGTGCCCAGGTCGGGCTGGCGATCAACTAACGCGATAAAAACCACCGGCATGATGGCCGCGCGCAGCAGGGTGCGCTTCCAGTCCCGCAGGTCGTCCAGGCGGGTACAGAGAAACCAGGCCAGAAACAGCACCAGCACCGGCTTGGCGATCTCAGAGGGCTGAAAGGTGAAGAAGCCGCCAAAGCGAATCCAGCGATGGGTGTTGTGCGAGCCGGGAATAAAGAAGACCAGCACCAGCAGAATCGTGGTGACGCACAGGGCGGGATAGATGAACTTGGGCGAGTTGTAAACACTGAAGTCCACGTGTGTTAGGAGCAACATGGCCAGCACGCCGGCCAGCGCCCAGACGGCCTGTCTGCCCACAAACGCAAACTCCGAGTGGTAGCGCTCCTGAGCCACCACGGCCGAGGCGGAAAAGACCATCGCGAGGCCCACCACGATGAGCAGCAGCGTGGTGAAGAACATCCACTTGTCGACCCCTACGAGTTTGGCCATTGCATCTTATCTCCGCCGCTCGGCGACGAGTTCCTTGAAGACGCGGCCGCGGTGCTCGTAGCTCTCGAACTGGTCGAAGCTGGCGCAGGCCGGGGCCAGCAGCACCACCTCGCCGGGACGCGCCGCGGCGGCGGCCGCGCCTACCGCATTGTCCAGCGTCACGCAGGAGTGGATGGAGACCACCCCGCGCAATTCGGACTCGATCTTGGCGGCCGCGGAACCGATGGTGTAGACCGCTCGCACGCGCTCCCGCAGCAGGGGCGCGAGCACGGTGTACGGGGAGCCTTTGTCCTTGCCGCCCAGGATGAGGTGAATGCCCGAATCGAAGGCGGCTACGGCCTTGGCCGTCGCGTCCACGTTGGTGGCCTTGGAGTCGTTGTAATACTCGACGCCGTCGATCCTGGCCACGAACTCCAATCGGTGCTCGACCGCCTGGAAGCTCTCGATGGCCTGACGAATCGAGTCCGCCGTGGCTCCGGCCAGCCGGGCCGCAACCACCGCAGCCAGCACATTCTCCACGTTATGCGCGCCCTTGAGCGGGATTTCGCTCAGTGGCATGACCTGCTCCGTCGCCGCGCCCTTGGCAGGCCGGTAAACTACATAGCCATTGTCCAACCAGGCGCCCTGCTCGACCGTATGCTCGATGGAAAACCAATAGACCATGGCGGGCGCGCGGGCAGCGGCCTCGGCGACGCGCTCATTGTCGGCGTTCAGCACCAGGAAGTCCTCGGCGGTCTGCCGGGCAAAGATGCGTTCCTTAGCCGCGCAATAGTTCTCGAAGCTGCCGTGCCGGTCCAGGTGGTCAGGCGTAATGTTGAGGATCACGGCGATGGCGGGATGGAACTGATCGGTGGTTTCGAGCTGGAAGCTGGAGACCTCAAGCACCGACCAGGTCTCATCGGTGCTGGAGTCGATCAGGGCCACCACGGGGACGCCGATGTTGCCTCCCACTAGGGAGGGTATGCCGGCCTTCGAAAGAATTTCACCCACCAGCGCGGTGGTCGTGGTTTTGCCGTTGGAGCCGGTAATGGCCAGCATCCTGCCCTTGAGAAAGCGCGCAGCCAGTTCCAGTTCGCCGATCACCGGCAGGCCGAAGCTGCGCACCTGCGCCAGCTCGGGCGTATCCAGCGGCACGCCGGGGCTCACCACGATCAGGTCCTGGCGGCGGAAGGTAAGCAGGCCGTGGCCGCCGGTCTCCACCATGATGCCCTCTTCGATCAGGGCGGGAATCTCCTTGGCCAGCGCCTCGGCGCTGCGAATGTCGGAGACCGTGACCTGTGCGCCGCGCCGGCGTAGAAACAACGCCGCCGCCAGGCCGGATTTCCCCAGTCCCACGACCAGAACTTTCTTGCCTTTGAGTTCCATTTCTACAGGCTCCTCTGATTCGTGACTGCTCCCATTTTGCCCCGTCTTGCCCTTAAAACAAAAAGGTATCCAACGTGCGCTACGGCGAGAAAAAGCAGTTCCAGGCTATGTTGATAAAGAAACCAAGCCAACGACTTTTCTTCAGAGGAGTGAAACCACATGTCGCTCGCATTCACTGCGAATAGGAGCCATCCAAGGGCCAAGGCAAAGACGGGCCGCTCCTTGAAAAAAAACAACGCAACGCAAGT
>JBKQRH010000081.1:0-5367 GCA_052326045.1 Occallatibacter sp.
GATGAGGCCCATCGAACTGGCCGCAAGGTCGCCGCCCACGCTCATGGAACGCAGGGAATCAAGGACGCGGTGCGCGCCGGCGTCGACTCCATCGAGCATGGCAGCCTCATCGACGCCGAGGGCATCGAGATGATGAAGGCGCGCGGCACCTATTTGGTCGCCGACATCTATAACGACGATTACATTCTCGGCAAGGCAGTCGAGTTTGGCCTGCCCAAGGAGAATGTCGAGAAGGAAAAAACGGTAGGCCGCCTGCAACGCGAGAACTTCGCCAAAGCCGTGGCCGCGGGCGTAAAAATCGCCTTTGGCACCGACGCCGGCGTCTATCCCCACGGCGACAACGCCAAACAATTCCACTACATGGTCAAGTTCGGCATGACCCCGGCAGGGGCCATCCGCGCCGCCACCTCCAGCGCCGCCGACCTCATCGACCGCACCCACGACGTGGGCACTCTCGAATCCGGAAAGTACGCCGACCTGATCGCCGTTACCGCCAACCCGCTCGAACGCGTCGAGGTGCTGGAGCACGTCTCATTCGTGATGAAGGGCGGCAAGGTTTACAAGGACGAGCTCGGCGCCGCCAAGCAATAGCCGCGCGCTACCCGCCCGCAGGCCAGCGATAGTGCCCGGCTGCCCTGTGTTCGGAAAAGTCACCCAGCCGGCTCTCTTCAACTCCGCGGCCGATATTGTGCACCACCCGCGTTTGCCAGCCAACGCTCACCACAATGCCCACATGCGGCAGCCGTGCGTCCAGCAGCCAGGTGAGAATATCTCCAACTTCGATGGGCTTTGGAAAGTCGTCGCCCGGAGTCGGCGCATTGGCGGCCCATAACCGCGCCCCGGCCCGCGTCCAATACGTCTCCAGGTTCAGCACCCGCCGGTGGTCAATGTTCGCATCCGGCTCCCGCGACCCCCACACCTTGCGCGCCGGGTAGGCGTTGAATGCCTTCACCATGTCCTCATGCACCAGCTTTTGCAGATCAAGCCCAAGCCCGTCGCGAGCCGCGCGAATCACCACATCGGCGCAGACCCCAGTCGAGCGCGGCACATCGCCGCCGGGATACGTCAGCTTCGTCCAGTTTGGGTCGTAGCCGGTTGTCACGCCTAACTGCGCCCGCGCCGCTTCGGCTAATCGCTGCCCTTTGGTCGAGGCCGCAAACGCAAAATTTTCCGGCGCAATCCAAACCGCCGCCAATCCGCCAAGAACTCTCCGTCGTTGCAAAACAAAAACCCTCGCCTATCGAATCTCGTACGCCGTGCTGCCGTGAGCCGGCAAAGTCACTGTGACTTCCTTCGATTCCTTGAAGCCGCCTTCGCTCCACACATTCTGGGCCAGATGCTTCTTACCGTCCAAACCAAGCTGCGTCCAGCTCGCGCGCAGCCTCATCGGCTTGTCGTCCAGGTTGAAAAAGCCAAGGAACTCCGCGTAATTCCTTGCTCCCGGAGCGTTGATCGTGGCCCTCCACGCCCGCGCGTTTTCAAAACCGGCTCCCAGGCTCGTCAGATCGACAGGATGGCTGTAGGTCACATTCTGATTCATGAAGAGAATCGACTGGTTGGAGATCAGCGACCGCGTAAACTCATCCAGCTTGGTCAGATTAGCGCCCAGTATTAGCGGCGAGCGCGCAATCGCCCACAGCGTAAACTCAGTCTGCTGCTCGTCGTGCGTCAGCCGCGACTGGCGCGGCTCGCCCATGCCCGGATGAGGCCCCAGCCAGCCCCAGGGCAGCATATCCGCGTCCGGCCAGTTGCCCGGCTTGGCATACACAAACCACTTGGCCAGCCGGTCGAATTCGTCCCTCAGGCCGAAGGGATACTCGTCGTCGCCAGGCTTGCGCGGGAACGTCCAGGCATCCCAGTGGTCGTTGGTGATGCGCCACATCTGCGCGTATTCGGCTACCTCGGCGGCGTGTTCCAGTTGCGTCGGCCCCGGCGAAAGGCTCAACACAATCGGCCGCCCGGTTTTGCGGATCGCCTCTGCAATCTGCCGGATCTCGGTTGGCCGGTAGGGGTGGTCGCTGATGCAGTCCACCTTGAGGAAGTCCAGGCCCCAGCCCGCATAGAGCTTGAGCATCGAGTCGTAGTAAGCCTGACCGGCTGTGTTGTCGGCCACGCCCCAGTTGCCGTCATCCCATCCACAGGGGGAGTTGAGGTCTGCGGCATCCGAAGCGTGAAAGCTCGATCCCGCGATGGGCAGATTCGCCTTCACCGCATCGCGCGGAATCCCGCGCACAATGTGAATGCCGAACTTCAGCCCTTGCTGATGCACCCAGTCGGCCAGCGGCTTGAATCCCGCGCCGTCCGCGGAAGAAGGAAAGCGGCTGGGTACAGGAAGCAGTATCCCGTTCCCGTCCAGCAGATACTTCTTTTCGGCCAGGCTGCGGCCGTTGGGATTCTCCATATACCATCCCTCGTCGATCACCGCATACGTCCACCCGTACTCCTTGAGCCCCGCCAGCACCGTGACGTTGGCCCGGTAATCGGCCTCGTCGATGGTCAGCCCATACGCATCCCAACTGTTCCACCCCATCGGCGGCATAGGTGCGGGGTCCTGTGCGTGCAACAGGGTAGTGACGGAGACGGCGAATGCAAGAACGGTAAAAACAGCGGCGAAGAAAACACTGTGGCGAGTCATGCGAAACGTATACCACAACAGCCGCGCTTCCCGCACCGGGGACGCCGGCGCGCGCAGCGTTGGTGGACGGGGCTGGCAGGTCAAGGCTTCAGCCCTGCCACGAACAAGCCTATCCATCTGCCCTGAAAAGCAACGAACGCGGCGCAAGCCGCACTCAAATTCTCACTCCATTCCCCGCCCCCCGACTTTCACCCCGTGCGTTAAGCTGGTGCGGGGGTGTTTTCGATGCGTTTTCGCGCGCTTGGCCGGGTGGCTCTTGCATCGCTTGCGCTGGCCTTGGGGCTCGCTCTGACTGCACAACAGCCGGCTGCCTTCCCCGGGCAAAATCCTGCCCTGCCGCTCATCCATATTGACAATGGGCCCAACTCTCCCCATGCGCAAAGCCAGCATTATGTGGTGCTTGTCTCGCTCGACGGCTTCCGCTGGGACTACGCAAAGCGCGACGGCGCCAGGAACCTCTTGGCCCTCGGCAAGCAGGGCGTCTGGGCTCCGGAGGGCATGTTGCCCAGTTATCCGTCGCTGACCTTCCCCAACCACTTCACCATCGTCACCGGCCTCTATCCCGAACACCACGGCCTGGTTGCCAACAGCTTCTATGACCAGACCAGACAGGCCCGCTACGCCATCACAGACTCCCAGGCAGTCACCGATGGAACTTGGTATAATGGGATTCCTTTGTGGAGTTTAGCCGAAAGCCAGGGGATGCGCTCCGCGTGCCTTTTCTGGCCCGGCTCCGAGGCCACAATCGCCGGCTTCCGGCCCACCTGGTACGCACAATTCGACTCCAAAACCGAAGCCACGGACGCGGTTGAGCAGGCGCGCATCGACAATGCCCTGGCCTTGCTCAAGCTGCCCGAGGCGGACCGCCCTCATTTCATTACCATTTACTACTCCGAGCCCGACCACGAAGGCCATGAATTCGGCCCCGACGCCCCCGAAACCAGGGCCGCCGAACTCAAGATGGATGGTCTGATGAGGAAGTTGAAAGCCGGACTCGACAAAACCGGCTTACCCATTGATTTGGTGGTGGTTAGCGACCACGGCATGGCCAAAGTCGAAGGCGGCTGGATCACCCTGGACCAATTCGCCGACTTAACTGGCTTCGAGACCGCCGGCACTCTCCTCTACGGCAAAACCGAGGAGGATCGTGCACGCGTCTACAACCAGCTCAAGAAGGCCTCGCCGCAGTTTGTCGTCTACCGCCGGAAAGATGTCCCGGCCGGCCTCAACTACAATCGAAATCCGCGCGAGGGCGATCCTGTGGTGATAGTCACGGGTCCTTACGCCATCCGCGCCCACGCCCCATCCGAAGCCCGCCCCCCGACCCTCGGAATGCACGGCTTTGACCCCCAAAAGTTGCCGCAGATGAAAGCCAGCTTCTTTGCCGCCGGCCCCGATCTTGTGGCAGGCAGGACAGTTGCGCCGTTTGAGAACGTCAACTTGTACCCGTGGCTAGCCCATATGCTCGGACTCCAGTTCCCCAAAACCGATGGCAGCCTGAATGTTCTGGCGGGTACGTTGCGCGATAATGGTGACGCTACCGCGCAATGAAGGAGCAAGCGCCCGATGAATTTGGTTCTGGGGATTGATGGCGGAGGGACACGGACCCGCGCCTCGATCGTTGCCGGCGAACGCGTTCTGGCCCATGCTGAGAATGGTTCCATCAAGCGGCTTCGAGTGGGCGCGGAGGCTGCCGAGGAGCACCTGCGCGCGCTGCTCAAAGACGTGTATGCTCAGGCCAGCGTAACCGGTGTGCGCGCGGCCTCGGCCGGCGTAGCCAGCGCCGCCATGCCCGGCACAGCAGAGTGGATCACGGCGGTTTTTCACGATTTTGGAGTCGAACGCTTCGAGGTCGTCGGCGACGAGGTGATTGCCCTGGACGCGGCATTTCGCGGCGGGCCGGGAATCCTGCAAATCGCCGGAACCGGCTCCAACACCATTGGCCGGGCGCCAGACGGCAGCCGGGAGTGCGCCGGAGGGTGGAGTTCGCATCTGGGCGACGAGGGCTCCGGCTACTGGATCGGGCTGCACAGTGTGCGCAGGGCGCTCCAGGCCTATGACCGCGAGGAACCGACGCAAATCCTTCACAAAGTCGGTGAAATCTGGGGCACGCCCAGCCTGGACGACCTGGTGAACCTGGGCGACAGCACGCCGGGACCGGACTTTGCTGCGCTGGCGCCTGCGATCAATGAACTGGCCGAGGCCGGCGACCCGGTTGCGGTCAAGGTCTTGCAGCAGGCCGCGGCCGATCTTGTCGAGTTTGTGCTGCTGGTGCGCGCCAAGCTGCGCCGTAAGCACAATATTGTCGGTGAGGTCCCCGTGGCCTGGACCGGCGGCGTGATCGAGAAGATGACGCTGGTGCGCGAGGCATTTTTCACCGGCCTCCATGCCGCCGCGCCGCAGATGCCGGTGGGAACGGAGCCGGTGGTTCCCCTGGAAGGCGCACTGTGGCGCGCGAAGCGCCTTGCCGAAGCCGCGGACTAGTTCAACAGTTGTAAACCGAAGATTCCGGAGGGAGGCGGGGGTTTCAACCCCAGCATAAACCCATCCACAAGTTTTTAGAAATCAACCCACGCGGCGAAGCCGCGTTCAAACCTCGCCCAACCAAAAACTCCGGACTCCAATTCCGAGCCGTGTCAGGGCACGACTGGCCGGGTGTAGCATATTTGCCATGGACATTGCCAGCAAACAGAGCCTTGCCTGGGCACGGTTTCAGGCGTTGCAAAGCCACC